>CAYYNF010000346.1:0-2153 GCA_964472695.1 uncultured Flavobacteriaceae bacterium | reverse complement strand
TGGTTTTATAGTGTAAAATCTAACTAAAGGTTGTAGATTTGCACCAAGGGTAACAATACCAATTAATTTTAAAAATCATTTAAAACTTTCAATTATGAATGTAAATAGTATAGAGAATCAGGAAATTAAGAAAAAATTTGTAATGCAAAACGTCTTTGTAAATATGAATGAAGTATTCCAACTTTTAGACAACGGTATAGACACAAATTATGAGGATGAAATAATACAACTTTTAGACAACGGTATAGACACAAATTATGAGGATGAAATAATACAACTGTATTCAACTATTGACTTTGAAAGTACATATCTTAGTAATACTGACGTGATCGGCTACAATAATGAAGAAAACATTTATTATGAGTTGGAGGATGAAGAAAATACTTTTGAAAGTTTAGAGCATATTATAAATGATCTAAATTTAGATATAAACTATATTGAGCCTTTGGAATTTTGGGCGGTTAGTGAATATTTAGCCAATAAGCTGAAATCTAAAGGTGAGGCGGTGCAGTATATATTAGGACACTATGTGTGGGGTAGAACTGGAAGTGGACAATCTATTTATATGGATGGAGTAATAAACGAAATTACCTTAGAATTAGATTTACTTAAATAATTATTAACCTTTCAACCTCAACCTTTAAATAGTAAAGCGGTTGAGGTTGGTTAAAACTTTCAATTATGGAAAAACTAATAAAAAAGACCTTAGATAAATTATACAATGATATACTTAACTCAGGTGATCTACCTACGAAAAAGGTATCTTACAAATCAATAGATATCATGGACGTCGAACCTTATAAACTATCTGAGTTTTTGAAAGCTAACAATGTGCCTGAAAACGCTGTTTTCGAGGGTGTTTGTAACTCTTACGACGCTTGCGAAGAGTTTGTTGTTACGTGGGGGGTTGAGGTTCCTATAAATGAACAAGACTTAAACTCATATATCAAACAAGCGTTTGAAAAGAAGGTGTATAACGAACTACGCAAGTTATTTTTACATAACGGTTACAAAAGGTTTATGGATTGGATAGCATAACGTAAGTTCAAAGAAAATTATATAGGTAATCATACAAGCCGTGCCGTAATATTTAACGCTTACAAAAATGATAGGATAGATATTATAAGTGAATGGTGTTTTATATTATTCGAAAAGCGTTAATTAATTTAAAGAAAATATAGTATGTTTAACAAACTAATCATTATTAACACGTTAGGGCGTGTATAAACAGGATTTTAAGCCCTGAGCGTTCCCCCTTTTTAAGGAGGAAGTAATCAAATATAAAAATATATGGACTCAAAATTTCACATTATAGAATTTGCTAAAACGAAAAAGGGTATATTAAAACATCTTGAAGAAGCTAAAAAACGTTCAATGATGGGGGGTAGTTAGTAGAGAGTTTAAAATCGAATTGGCTGAAAGCGGTCTTTGGGTTTTATACATAAAACAAACCATGACGCCCGAATTTAAAAGGGCGGTAACTAATTACAAATCATATATTATGAATGAATTACCATTAAAGGTACGTGCCTTAATAACCCTTTACGAAAAAGGTGTTGTATCAAAATCAGAATTGAAACCTCTATTGAATGAGATATATTATAATGTCAATTTTAACGAACACAGTTCAAACATTAAACCTTTAAAATCGTATTCTGTACCAATACCTAAAGGTTATGAAATTGACCCTGTTAAAACTGATTTGTTAAAGGGTTATATACAGTTCCGCCCAAAAACCGTACATTTTCCCGAAAACTACGAAGCTTTTTCTAAAGTTCCCGAAGCATCACAGCAAGATTCGAACGACCTTATGGACTTGAAAAAGCTTTTAGAACTAAGACACTTTATTGTAAAACAGTACGGAGGGTATCCTTCTCACACGTACGACTTTGGCATATTTAACACGGTTAAAGGTATTAAAGTCAAAGAAATAAGTAGTACAATACCTACACTTACATTACCTACTAAAGAACTGTGTCACAAGTGCTATAATACATATAAGGACTTATTGACAAGTGTTACACACCTGTTGTAAGAATTACGTATTCCGTACAAATGTACATTAATTTTCAAATAGACGATTCTCAGCGATTTGAAATTAAGCCCTTATTCTTTAATAGAATAGGGGTTTTTGCATTTTATCGATACTATAA
>CAYYNF010000345.1:0-2173 GCA_964472695.1 uncultured Flavobacteriaceae bacterium | reverse complement strand
GTATATTACAATATCATATCTTTTTAAGGTGTTATTTACACGTATGGATTTTTCGACATTCACTAAGCTTTGTGGGTAGTTTTTTGTGTGTATTAAGAAATGTACACAATGCTGACGTACCCATTCTTCGGGAGTGAGTACCACGAATTTTTTACGGATGATATCAAAAACCATCGTTTTATTTTTGTTACTTTTGAATCTAAATGAATATTGAGGGAAGTCTAAATTTTCCATTTGGTAATATTACTAATTATTGTGATAACTTGAATGATATCAATTACATTTTGAATAGTTTAATGTTGTCATGTTAATTTTAGTCGAAGCACACACAGGTCAAATAATAAAAATATGAAAGAGGTAGCGTCTATATTAAATGATCTAAAACAAAACAAATATAAGCCCGTTTACTTTTTGATGGGAGAGGAGACTTTTTTTATAGATCAGGTTGCTGAGTATATACAGCACAATGCCTTACAGGAGCATGAACGTGATTTTAATCAGACCTTAGTGTATGGTAAGGATGCTTCTATAACAGAAATTGTAGCCACAGCAAGGCGATTTCCAATGATGGCAGATCGTACTGTGGTTATCGTACGAGAAGCACAAGACTTGTCGAGAAGTATAGAGCAGTTAGCAGATTATGTTAAGAACCCTACAGTATCAACGGTTTTGGTATTGTGTTATAAGTATAAAAAAATACCTAAAAACAAAGCCTTAGCTAAAGCTGTAAAGAGTAAAGGGGTTTTATTAGAAACAAAAAACCTTTATGAAAGTCAGGTGGTAACTTGGACTGTAGAACGATTAAAGTTAAAAGGTTACACGATTGACCCTAAAGCAGTATTATTATTAATTGAGTGCTTAGGTACTAATTTAAGCAATATTGAAAATGAGCTTAGTAAGTTACAAATTATCTTAGAAAAGGGAACTTATATCACTCCGGATCATATAGAGGAGAATATAGGTATTAGTAAAGATTACAATGTTTTTGAGTTAAATAAAGCTATTGGTGCTAAGAATATTCCTAAGGCTCGTAAAATATCGAATTATTTTATACAGAATCCAAAAGAGAAACCTATTGTAGTTACAGTAGCTTTATTGTATAATTTCTTTATAAAAGTAATGAGTTATCATGGAATGTCTAATAAAAATGAGCGTTACGTAGCAGAAAAGTTAAAAGTAAATCCATTTTTTGTGAAAGATTATGTGCTAGCTGGTAAAAATTACCCTATGCGTAAGGTAAGTTTTATTATAGAAAAATTACGAGAGGCAGATCTTAAGAGTAAGGGAGTTAATGCTTCTTCTTTAGCTCAGCCAGATATTCTTAAAGAGTTACTGACACATATTTTTAGTTAAAATTAAGGTTCAAAAAATATTCTTATGAAAAATACCCCTTATACTTTTCATTATGATAAGCAGATTAGTTTGTTCTTGTCAGAGGCACTTAGTGAAGATGCTTTTTACCAAAAACTAAAAGAAGCTATTCAAAAGGATGGTGAAGATCCTAAGTTAGGTTTATTAAAATATTTAGATTACTCCTTACACGAAGCAGCCATTTATGGAAAGTTAGCTTTAGATCAGAATGCTGTAGCAATTTGGTCTGTGCCATTGGGTAGTGACTTGTCTAAACAGAAAAAGGAAGCAAAAGAAAACTTTTTAAAGAATGATTTAGGGCAGCATAGTTATGAATTTTATCAAAATTGCTGTCAATTTATGGATTCACAGATTAAAAATTTAGTTTCAGAGAAGGCTTTGTATCTTTCTATTTTAGGGGTTTGTCCTACAATGCAAAATCAAGGTATTGGAACACGTCTTTTAACTCCATTTTTAGAAGAGGCAAGTGCAAACCAAGAAGTTATTTATCTAGAAACTTTTCATTCTCGTAATGAGGTTTTTTATGAGAGATTAGGCTTCCATAAAGTTAAAGAAGTACCAGAACCTCATGTAAAACATAACTATAGTTTAATGTTAAGGTCATAAAAAAATAGACCATAATCTACGGAAAGCTACGGTCTATTTTTTAGTTTATCCTTTAGTGAAAAATTAGCTAGTGTATTTAGTCTAATTTTTTATATCTAATTCGTGTTATTTAGGCACATTCAGAAAATAGAGCTTTTTAGTATGGCATATTCAGAAAATAGAGCCTTCTAGTATCATAATTATAAAAAGGGATAAA
>CAYYNF010000344.1:0-2188 GCA_964472695.1 uncultured Flavobacteriaceae bacterium | reverse complement strand
GTGCAGCTTATACTTTTTTAAGAGATAGAGAAGCTGAACGTTTATACGGAGCAGGAAATACTTATACTAGAATGAATTCGATTTATAAGGATCCTAAAGTAAAAGATGCTGCTATGAAGGATAAACTAAAAGAGCGTATTGATAAGTTAAAGAATATGTATCCTCAGATTATTTCTGAAGCAGAACCTAAATAAGAAATTATGGCAAAGTTTAAAAAGAAAAAAGACGGCGAATTGCCACAGGCTTCTACGGCAGCTTTACCAGATATCGTATTCATGTTACTGTTTTTCTTCATGACGGTAACCGTTATGAAAGATAATTCTTTAATGGTAGAAAATAAATTGCCAACTGCTGATAGTGTAGAAAAACTTAATCGTAAAAACGATAGGGTTATGTATATCTATGCAGGTAAGCCAGTTGCAGGATACGAAGATGCAGGTAAGGAAGCTATTATTCAATTGAATGATAAGTTTGCTCAGCCTTCAGATTTAAAGCAATACATTTACGCAGAAAGAGCATTACGTTCTGAAGATATTATTCCTTTAATGGTTACAGCTTTAAAAGTTGATCATAAAGCCAATATGGGATTAGTAACAGATATTAAGCAAGAGCTTCGTAAAGAAAATATGCTTAAAATAAGCTACCTAGCTGTTAAGCCAGGTAAATAATAGAAATCTTTTCAATCTATATAAAACATCCTTCGTGAAAGCGTAGGATGTTTTTTTTTGTCTTTGTATCTTCGTTGGTATGCAAAAGCTATTATTCTTTATTGTAAACATATTCGTTGTTGTAGTTTCATATTCTCAAGAAGCAGTTAGTGACTCATTGGTGTATGATGATCCTAAGTATAGAGAGGATCAATTTTACATAGCGCTTACGTATAATTTTATGGAAAACAAACCAGATGGAATGTCGCAACAAGGTTTATCTAGCGGCTTGCATTTAGGTTTTATTAGAGATATACCCATAAATCAAAAAAGAACTCTGGCAATTGGTGTTGGTTTGGGCTATTCAAATAATTCATATAACCATAACTTGCTTATCAAAGATGTAGATGGAGACTTAACCTATGAACTGTTAAGTACAACTATAGATACTTATAGTAAGAACAAGTTTAATACACATGAGGTTGCATTTCCTTTACAATTTAGGTGGAGAAACAGTACTATAGAGAGTCATAAATTTTGGCGTATTTATTTAGGAGCTAAGTTCAATTATATTTTTCATAGTGTTGTAAAGCATAAGGGTGATACAGGTAATTTTAAGTTGAGAAACCCTAATAGTGTAAACAGATTTCAGCCAGTAATAGATTTAGGTTTTGGTTGGAATACGTGGAATTTTTATGCATCGTACGGTCTAAATACACTGTTTAAAAGTTCAGCAGAAGTAGAAGGTGTAGATATAAATACTAGAGCGGTAAAATTTGGATTGATATTTTATATATTCTAGCTATAACCAATTAGCAAACATCATAAATTGAGGTAAAATACCTAATATACTACCAATAATTAGCTCAACACCAGTATGAGCTTTCAAGTGAAGTCTAGAGCTTGCTATTAAGCCGTTTAAAAGTAAGCTAGCTCCAATAATAGAAATCATATTGGTTTGAAAATGTACACTCAATCCAATTAAAAAGGTTGTTAAGCCACCTACTGCAGCCATATGTAAGCTTGCTTTAAACTTTAGTAAGCTTAAGAAGAAAAAAGCGATACTAGTAAAGCTAATTCCAAAAAAGAAATAACGTAGTTCGATTTCTTGACCAAGGTTAAAAATATAAAATGCTACATAGAGGTTTAGTACAATAGCAATAAAATAAGGTAAACGCCTTTCTTTTATATCTTCTGCCATGATTGTTTTTACAATTCCAAGCTTTTTTAAGACTCTAAAGCAAAGTAAGGGTATAATGATAGTAAGAATAAATAATTGTAGCATTCTGCTAGCTATATAAGCTTCTGGGTGGTACTTGGCACTATAGGTATAGAACAATCCTACTCCTAAGAATGAAATAAATATAGGGTGAAATATATATGATGCATATTTGAGTATGTAATGCATTAAATTTCTTTTCTAAGTCTAGCAACTGGTATATCTAACTGCTCTCTATATTTAGCAACTGTTCTTCTAGCAATAGGATAACCTTTTTCTTTTAAGATTTTAGATAATTTTTCATCAGTTAGAGGTTTTTTCT
>CAYYNF010000343.1:0-2191 GCA_964472695.1 uncultured Flavobacteriaceae bacterium | reverse complement strand
GAATAGGTAAAATTGGTCGAAATACTTGTGAAAATCTTATTAAGCATACTAAAAATGATCATATCACCTTAATCAATAGAACTAAAACTAAAGCAGAAGCTATCGCTGGTAAATTTAATTTGATAGTAAAAGATTATGCTAGCATCCAAAGTGAGATTAGTAATTCTGATGTTTTGGTAGTAGCTACAGGAGCACAGAATCCTACCATTTCCAAGCAACTTATTCATACTGATAAACCGTTATTGATTTTAGATTTATCTATCCCTAGAAACGTGAGTGACGATGTTACCGAGTTACCTAATGTTACTCTAGTTCATCTTGATAAGTTGTCTAAGATTACAGATGATACTCTGGAAAAGAGAAGGTTGCAAGTTCCTAAGGCAGAATCTATTATAGAAGAAGTTCTAGAAGAGTTTAACGCTTGGTTACAAACTAGGAAGTTTGCACCTACTATTAAGGCCTTAAAAAATAAGTTATTATCATTACGTGATAACGAAATAGAACAGCACCGCAAAAAAAATAATGACTTCAAAGAAGAAGATGTTGAAGCCATCAGTGATCGTATCATAAGCAAAATAACCAATCAAGTAGCCTTTCACTTAAGAGGAGAAGAGGAGGATGGTTCAGATAGTATTGAACTGATCCAAAAAGTTTTTCAACTACAAAATATTTAAACATTGAGTAAAATCATACGTATTGGGACACGAGATAGTGAATTGGCACTATGGCAGGCTAAAACTGTACAGCAGAAACTCACTGATTTGGGATGCGAATCGGTATTAGTACCCGTAAAATCTACAGGAGATTTAATTCTAGATAAACCACTTTATGAACTGGGTATAACAGGAGTTTTTACTAAAACTTTGGATATTGCTATGATCAATGGCGAAGTTGATATTGCAGTGCACTCTATGAAAGATGTTCCTACGGCACTACCAAAAGGAATCGTAGAAGCAGCTGTGTTAGAAAGAGCAGTTACCGAAGATATTTTAGTTCATAATAATTATATACCTAATCAAGAATCTGCCACAATCGCTACAGGAAGCCTTCGCCGAAAGGCACAATGGTTACACAAGTTCCCATCACATAATATGGTCGATTTACGAGGGAATGTAAATACCCGTATGCAAAAGTTGCGTGATAATGCTTGGCAAGGGGCTATTTTTGCAGCAGCAGGACTTAAGCGTATTGGACTTACTCCTGAGCAAACTATAAATTTAGATTGGATGATTCCTGCTCCAGCACAAGGAGCTATGCTTGTAGTAGCTATGGAGAAAGATATTTTTTGTAGGGAAGCGTTGGCTAAACTTAATCATAAGCAGTCCGAAATTTGTGTGCATATAGAGCGAGACTTTTTACGTAAACTAGAAGGTGGCTGTACAGCTCCTATTGGTGCTTTGGCTCATATTGAAGGTGAGACTTTGCATTTTACTGGAGCACTTTTTTCGCTTGATGGAAAGCAAAAAATTACTATCGAGAAAACTTGTCCATTGCATGAAGCTTCAAATATAGGGGAGGCTTATGCAGAAGAGCTACTAGATAACGGCGGAAAAAGTCTTATGGAAGCTATTAAAGTAGAAATGAATGCTTAATTAAGCACTACTGAGATTAATGAAAACGGTACTTTCAACTAAAAAACTTAGTATATCACAGCGAGAACGATTATTACGTAATGGATTAGCAGTGGTAGATTACGATTTTATAGCCTGTCAGTATCTAAATTTTACAAAGCCAACTACCGTAGTTGAAAATGCTATTTTTACAAGTCAAAATGGTGTAAAGGCTACTTTAGGACATGATGTAGTTATCAAAAATGTGTTCTGCGTAGGTAAGCGAACTGAGAAATTGCTTAATGAAAAAGGCTATACGGTAACTGAAATGGGGTGTAATGCCCAAGAACTTTCAGAAAAAATCATTGAAGGGTATAATCAAAAACAGTTTACTTATTTTTGTCCCGAAAAACGTTTAGATACTTTGCCTAATCGTTTGCAACAACATAAGGTCGCCTTTGAGGAAATTCCTGTATATAGAACTTTAGCCACTCCTAGGGAGTATACACAGGTATTTGATGCTATTTTGTTTTTTAGTCCTTCGGGGGTCGAGAGTTATTTTTCGATAAATAAAGAGGTAGCACAGCATTTTAGTATAGGAATTACTACAGCAACAGCCCTAAAAAAATATACAAATCAAT
>CAYYNF010000342.1:0-2204 GCA_964472695.1 uncultured Flavobacteriaceae bacterium | reverse complement strand
AGGATTTTTTTTTGATTTAAGGTAAGCATTAAGTTTTAAATGTATTATTGAAACTGATGATTCTGCTATCTAAAAGTGAATGTTTTCCAATATCTTAAGGCCGTTCTATAGTAAAGAATCGACTAGTGTCTTTTATAACATCTACTTTTAAGGTATCATTTTGACGTGAAATTCTGTATTTAATAAAGTTGTACTACCGAATTACTCATATGTTTTACTTAAAAAACATGTATGTTGTTGTTTTTTAGGTGTTTATTTTGTAATATAAGGGAATATATAACGTTTTAGTTATCTAAAAAATATACTATTTATGATGAGGAAGGATATTTTAAAAAAATGGTTAGAGAAAGGGAAGGGTATTTTTAAATCGAAAAAACAGGTGCTTTCAGAAGGAGTAGAAATCTCTTTAAACGGTGTAGCTGAGAATAAAATTTCATCACCACTAGATTCGATACAGGGATTAGATATGATGAAATTTACTTCCCATGGTGTTGTTACTTCTATCAATAGAGATGCAGGTATAAAAGCTAAAAATATTTTAAATAGAATTTATGAGAAAGGTCGTACACATGGGAAGAGTGTTATAGAAATAGAAAAAATACTTTTGTTAGACTCTCAGATAACTAGAGAGGTTGCTGAGATCGTATTTAATCGTTTAAGTATTTTTGATAAAAAAGCTATAGCACAGCGTAAGGATATTATTTTAGCGAAGTTGAATTATATTCAAAATAATGATGTGTTGAATGATTGTGCTTAAAATATCAAAAAATATACTTCACCTACTTTGAATACACATATAACTTACTTAGTTTCGTATTATGGGTTTAGAATACGTAATATTAGTAGATGAAAATGATCGTCAATTAGGTTTGATGGAAAAAATAGAAGCACATGAAAAGGCATTGCTTCATCGTGCGTTTTCTGTTTTTATATTAAATTCAGATAATCAGTTAATGTTACAGCAACGTGCATTGACTAAATACCACTCTCCTGGTTTATGGACTAATACTTGTTGTAGTCATCAACGTGATGGTGAGGCTACGATAGATGCGGCTAAACGTCGACTTCAAGAAGAAATGGGGTTCGTAACAGCACTTACAGAAAAGTTTTCATTTATTTATAAAGCTTCTTTTGATAATGGACTTACGGAACATGAATTTGATCATGTATTAGTAGGGTATTATGAAGGAGTACCTTTATTGAATACGGATGAGGCTCATGATTGGAAATGGATGTCTATAGATGCTATAAAACAAGACATTATTCAAGATCCTAATAATTATACACCTTGGTTTAAAATTATTTTTGATAAGTTTTATCAAGAGATACATACATTTATACAGGAAAAGTGATATTACCTTAAGGCTTAAAAGGGGATATAAGTTAGATTCTTTAATCAATTACAGGGGTATTATACTTTATACTTATCTCAAATATATAATAAAGGCATTCAGTTGTTTATAATTTTAATTCATACTCCATAATTTAAGGAAACTAAGAATAATCGTATATTTGTGATAAACCATTATAGATTGGCAAAAAAAGAACTACCTAAAGAATTTACAGAAAGAGATATAGATCGTATCATAGAGATGGCATGGGAGGATCGTACGCCTTTCGATGCTATTAGTATGCAATTTGGAATAAAAGAACAAGAAGTAATTACTTTGATGCGTCAACAAATGAAAGCGACCAGTTTTCGTAGATGGCGTAAACGTGTACAGGGGCGTAGGACTAAACATCTTGGTAAACGTGTAGTCGGTATAGATCGATTTAAGTGTAGTATGCAGCGTCAAATTACTGGTAACCTAATTTCTAAAAGATAATTTATGAAGATTGATATTGTATTCTCTGATATCGATGGAACTTTGCTCGATAGTGAAAAAAGGCTATCTGATACTACAATTGATACATTTGAACGTATTAAGGATAAAACTCCTATCGTGTTGATCTCTTCACGTATGCCTAGTGCAATGTATCACCTGCAAAAAAGTGCTAATATTGATCATTTTCCGACAATAGCCTATAATGGAGGACTTATTATTCATGATAAGAAAATTCTTATCGATCAGTTTATACCAACAACGATTATACAAGACCTTGTAAATTATAATAAAGATCTAGATGTGCATATTAGTCTTTTTAATAATGATGATTGGTACGTACCTAGAAACGATTATTGGACTAAAAGAGAGGTGAATAAT
>CAYYNF010000341.1:0-2229 GCA_964472695.1 uncultured Flavobacteriaceae bacterium | reverse complement strand
TAACAGCAATATGCTGATTATCTATGTTTAAGTGTGTTTTGTGGTGATCATCGCTAGATTCATATTTTTTATAGATCTAAAAGATTAATCGAATAGACTAGATTGATTATCTAACCCTATTAACCTGAGTTTGATTATTAATATTTATCGAAATTAATTATTTACATCGTTTTTTTATGTAGAAATGATTGTCATGCTGTCCCGAAAGGTCGGGAGTCGAAGCAAATTACAGAAAAAAAAACCTTCGACACGCTCAGGGTGACATAATGAACACAAAACAAGCATATTATTAATCCAACTCAGGTTGTTAGATAAAGAAAATCTGTAGTAGAGTTAAGATTAAGTATTATGGTATTGCATTTTATGCAAAAGATTGCATGCTAACTAATTTTTCATAAACTCCGTGCTTAGCAAGTAATTCTTGATGTGTACCTTGCTCTACAATTTTTCCTTTTTGCATTACGACGATTAAATCAGAATTTTGAATTGTAGATAATCTATGTGCAATAACAATACTTGTTCTGTTTTTCATCATATTTTCTAAAGCGGACTGCACTAATCGCTCACTTTCTGTATCTAGCGCTGATGTAGCTTCATCTAAAATCATTATTGGAGGATTCTTTAAAACTGCACGAGCTATAGATATACGTTGTTTTTGTCCTCCACTGAGTTTGTTACCACTATCACCAATATTTGTATCTATACCGTGTTCTAGGTCTTTAACAAATTCCCAGGCATTAGCTATTTCTAATGCATTGATGATTTCTTCTTCAGTAGCATCTTCTTTTGCTATTAATAGATTGTTTTTAATCGTATCATTAAATAAAATAGAATCTTGAGTAACTAATCCCATCAGATTGCGCAGGGAGTGTTTCGTAAGGTTTCTTATATCTTCATTGTCAATGTTAATGCTTCCATCGGTTACATCATAGAATCTAGTAACTAGATTGGCAATTGTCGACTTACCGCTACCAGATTGTCCTACTAGAGCTACAGAGCTACCTTTAGGTACTTTTAAATTGAAGTTTTGTAGAACTAATTCCTTGTCATATTTAAAAGAAATGTTATTTAAATGTATATCAGAAGTAAACGAATCTTTTGATAGTGCATCGGTTTTATCCGTTAGGGGAGAAGTAGTGTTAAGGATCTCTAATACACGCTCAGCGGCTGCATTTCCTCTTTTCACTCCATAATTTGCTTTTGAGATGGCTTTTGCAGGAGTAAGGATGTTATACGCTAATCCTATATATGCTAAAAACACCTCTGATTCTAAAGAACCATCTATAAAAACAAGTCTTCCTCCGTACCAAAGTAATACAGAAATAACACAAATACCTAAAAACTCACTAGTAGGTGAGGCAAGATTCTGTCTATTTAATAAGGTGTTTGAGTAGTTGTAGAATCGTTGTGTGGAATTTTGAAATCTAGAACCAAATATCTTTTCTGCATTAAATCCTTTAATCACTTTTAATCCACCTAATGTTTCTTCTACAATTGATAAAAATAAACCTTGTTCTTTTTGAACTTTTAACGAATGTCGTTTTAGCGTTTTCCCAATTAAGGAAATTAAAAATCCAGAAACTGGGATAAAAATGAATACAAATAAGGTAAGTTTTGTGCTTAGATAAAACATGAATACCAATGTGAAAAATATCGTTAACGGTTCTCTAACAATAAGTTCAAGTATAGATAAAAAAGAATGTTGGATCTCTAATACATCGGTTGATATTCTTGCCATGGTATCTCCTTTTCGTTTTTCTGAGAAAAATGATAGTGGAAGGCTTATTGTTTTTTCATACAGTTCATTTCTGATATCTTTCAAAACTCCATTTCTCAAATAGGTGATGAAATACATAGCTAAATAGTTGAACAGATTTTTAAGCATAAAAATCGATATAATCACCATTATCATATACGTTAAGACCTGCAACTTACCTTCGGCCTGTATGGTGTCATATATATAAAGGTTCAAAGCATCTGTAAAATATTCTTTAGAAGACATAAAGCCTTTCCAAACTGGTTGAGGGTATACAATATCTTTTTCTTGATTGAATAATACTTTTAGTACTGGTATTAGAGCAATAAAGGATAATGCACTAAATAGGGCGTAAAAGATATTACATAATATGTTTAGAAAACCGTATGTTTTATAAGGCTTCGCAAAGCGAAGAATTTGTTTAAAATAGTTCATTAAGTATATGAAACAGTAAGTACTGTCGTTATGTTAAT
>CAYYNF010000340.1:0-2233 GCA_964472695.1 uncultured Flavobacteriaceae bacterium | reverse complement strand
TTAACCGAAAAACAACAACGATTAAAAGAACAATTAAAACAGTTGAGAACATTATACGAAGAACATTACAACATCCAAAAATACCCTAATACACTTCATACTATGCTAGTGCTTATAGATCACTTTAAAGCTAATAAAAGAACAACACAACAACGTTCTCTTTAGATTTACACAAGATAATTCAATTAATATAACAAACACTCTCATTAACTGAAAAGCACCATAACACCACTTAAAAACATATATATATCAAACTACTAAAAACCCTAATTAGTCTAAATTTACACAAAAAATTATGCCTACTTCAGTAGAAAATCCTTCGTCTAAAGAAAAAGTACTCGCAAATTGTGCTCAGTTTATTTATGACATCTGTAACGACCAATTTTCAGCATTACCCTACCCCGAATATAGCGAAGCTACTATTAGTGCTTTAGAAGTTTTAGCTACTCCTTCACCTGAAGAAAGTAGAAAACTGAAAGGAAGAAAAATAGCTAAATTACTGAAAGGAATTAATAACAACTCTGACATAAGCTTAACGGGATTTCAAGAAGCTATCCAAAAACTAAATACAAGTGCTATCCCTACTGATGAAGTCATACGTAGTTTAATTTCCGTTACTGGAGACTCTTTAGATGAAACTATAGAAAACCCTATTTCAACTACCAAAATAGAAGAAGCCTTAAATGCTAAAGTTCCTAACTGGTCGACACATACCCCTATTTCAGATACTGATCTAGACTTATCCAAATTAGAAATACCAAATATATCACGTAACAGAAGTAAAGTTAGACAGACCGCCTTACATATAATAGCATCTATTTTAACTACAGGAATGCTACCTAAGGAAAACATTCTTCTAAAATACGATACAAGTATTCCCCAAACCTTAATAGAATTAAAAGCTATGGAACTAGAACTAAAATCCCAAAAAGGTCATGGATTAGGAACAGACCTAAGAGCAATGAGAGACTTTATGCGATTTTTACACTCAGATGATATTGATTCATTGCAAAATACCAAATCTCTGTCAGACCTTCCTTCTCTAAAAGAAAATACACTTGAAGAGATATTAACTACCTTACTAAAAAAAGAAGCAGTTAATGTCACATTAGGGGAATATAGAAATATAGGTTTGGGAGATTATAGTGATTTAATAGAGTCTATAGAAGCAAAAGAGACAGAGAGTTTAACCGAAAAACAACAACGATTAAAAGAACAATTAAAACAGTTGAGAACATTATACGAAGAACATTACAACATCCAAAAATACCCTAATACACTTCATACTATGCTAGTGCTTATAGATCACTTTAAAGCTAATAAAAGAAAGCAACAAAGACAAGAACGCTCTCCTCAAATTGGGTAAACAACAAAACACTAACTAACCTCTCTAAAATAGTTTCACTATAAATTCCGTAAAAAAATTATGCCAACTTCAGTAGAAAATCCTTCGTCAAAAGAAAAGGTACTCGCAAATTGTGCTCAGTTTATTCATGACATCTGTAACGACCAATTTTCAGCATTACCCTACCCCGAATATAGCGAAGCTACCATTAATGCTTTGGAGATTTTAGCAACTCCCATAGAAAATAAAAATTCAAGACAAGAAAGAAGACCTAAGTTACTAGAAAGACGCAATAGCCAAGACAACCACTCTAACATAAGCCTCACAGCTTTTCAAAAGGTCATTAACAATATGAAAGCTGGTACTATTCCTACTGATGAAGTCATACGTGGTTTAATTTCTACTACTGGAGGTCATAACCTTGAAGAAACTGTGGAAAACCCTATTTCAACTACTGAAATAAAGGGAGCCCTAAATGCTAAAAATCCCAAATGGTCGGTACATATCCCTACCTCAGACTCAGACCTGGACTTATCTAGATTACAGGTATCAAATGTATCTCCTAGATCTAACAAGTTTAGACAAACAGCTTTACATATAATAACATCTATTTTAACTACAGGAATACTACCTAAGGAAGACATTTACAGAAAGTACAGCACAAATGTTCCTCGAACCTTAACAGAATTAAAAACAATGGAACTGGAACTAAAATCGCAAAGAGGTCATGAATTAGGAACAGACCTAAGAGTAATGAGAGACTTCATGCGATTTTTACACTCAGAAGGTATTGATTCATTACAGAATATCGAATTTCTTTCAGAACTTCCTTTTCTAAAAGAAAATACACTTGAAGAGATATTAACTACCTTACTAAAAAAAGAAGCA
>CAYYNF010000339.1:0-2239 GCA_964472695.1 uncultured Flavobacteriaceae bacterium | reverse complement strand
TTCTTAAACAATATGGAGAAAAGTACCTGATTACTTTTGTGTGAGTACTTAATAAGACTTCTAAACATAGTATAATATAACACTTGTACTTAGTTTGTTTTAAGGAGGTTTTCAGCTATCCTATTGTACTTAGATTTCTTTATTGCTGCTTTTTTGTTGTCTTTCACTAAGCTTTTTTAGCCACATTTTCTTATGATATTCTAATAATTACTGATACAATAAATAATAATTCAATTGATGTTAACAGGGACTAAAAGATATAATACCAATTGAAATATTGTTTGTCGTATGAATAAGTTGAATTATTTTTTCTTTATAGAAGAAAAAAATTAAAGCATAGCCTTAGTTACGGTTCAAATTTATTTTGTACTAGAAAGTAAAAAGAAATGATTTATATCTGTCATAATATTTTACAATTGGTATAAGTATAAATACATAGCCTAACCTTTTACAAAGGTTAGGCTATGTTATGTATTTACTAGAGATAGTGCTATAATTCTTAAATAAATTAGGTATAATATTCTCAGTTATAACCCAAAGAAATTACTTTGTGGTGTAGTTATCATCCCAATTTTTAACGTTAGGTTCTCCTAGTTTTCCTACAGATTTAGCCACCACAGTAGCTACAGTAGCATCACCAGTAATATTAATTACTGTACGTAGCATATCTAGTGGTCTGTCCATTGCAAATATAAGTGCTAAACCTACTGCTAGTCGATCAGTTGGAAAACCAACACTTTCAAGTACAATAATTAGCATTACTAAACTTGCACCAGGCACACCAGCAGATCCTATAGATGCTAAAAATGCTGTAAGTACAATGTTTAATTGGTTCGATAGTGTGACACCTTCAGGCCATAATACTTGTAGGATAAATACTGCTGCTATAGCTTGATATACACTTGTACCATCCATGTTAATGGTAGCACCTACAGGCAATACAAAGCTTGATACTTCTTTCTTTACCCCTACATGTTCTTCTACACGTTCCATAGTTACAGGTAAAGTTGCAGCACTAGAGCTAGTTGAGAACGCTAAAAGTTGTGCTGGACTCATCTGTTTTAAGAACCAAAAAGGTGATTTTTTAACATAGATAGCAATAATTAGCATATAAAAAACCATAATAGAAGCAAGTCCAAGTACAACCACTCCTGCATATTTTACTAGAGCTAGAAGTACTTCTGGATCATTTGCACTCACAATTACATTACTTAGTAAGGCAAATACAGCAAAAGGTGCAGTAAGCATAATGAGATCTACCATTTTGAGTACCACTGAGTTTAAACTATTGAAGAAATCTTTTAGAGGTTTACTTTCATTTTCAGGAACTAGTAATAAACATATTCCAATAAGTAACGCAAAAAAGATTACTTGAAGCATCTGTTTATTATCTGACATGGCTTTAATAGCATTTTTAGGAACCATATCTACTACAAATTGAAGAGGACCACTTTCTTTTTGTTTTCCTGACTCTACAATACGAGAACTAATACTTGAATTACTAGAAAAGGTTTCAGCAAGTTTATCTACGGTTTCTGAGGTTATATTAGCTCCTGGTTCAAATAAGTTTACTAATGTTAAACCTATGAAAATAGATACTAGGGTAGTAGCTGTATAAATTAATACTGTACGTACTCCTATTTTTTTCAACTTAGAAATATCTTTTAAATCAGAAATTCCTTTAATTAATGAAGCGAGTATTAGTGGTATAGCTATTAATTTGAGTAGGTTAAGAAAAATAGTACCTATAGGTTTTACCCAATTTTCTATAAGACTAGGACCCCAAGAGAATTGTAGCATCAATATTCCAAATAGTACTCCAAATAACATACCGAGCATAATTTGCCAGTGCAAAGCTAATTTCTTCATAAAAAAAATTTAAAGATCCGCAAAATACGACTAAAAAACTAAGTAATCCAAGTAGTTTTCTACGTATTTTTATTTATTTCGATATAAAAGTTGATTTTTGGTCTGAAAACCGTAGTAAAAACGTTTTCGTTTTAAATTGCTGGAATTCAGTTTTTTGTATTTTTTACTCTATTCATGTAAGAATATATTATTCGGATAAAATATTTTACAGATTTAAAATTTTGAAAATGAGTTTTTTGTACTATAAAATTACTTTAATAGGGGGGAGATTTTTATTTTAAGTGATAGAAAGTCTTTTTTTATAAAAAAATAATAATATATTTGCCACTACTAAAGGGTGTCGTGGCCGAGTGGCTAGGCAGTGGTCTGC
>CAYYNF010000338.1:0-2243 GCA_964472695.1 uncultured Flavobacteriaceae bacterium | reverse complement strand
AAAAAGCTTTAGGAAAAGACCATTCATATTACGGAATACGTTTAAATAATTTGGCAGGTTTATATTATAAAATGGGCAATTACAGTTCAGCCTTGCCATTGTATATGGAAGCCTTGGAAAACACGGAAAAAGCTTTAGGAAAAGACCATTCAGATTATGGAATCAGTTTAAATAATTTGGTACATTTATTTGAATCTATTGGGGAGTACGACAAGGCAATCTCCAATCATATTGCAAAAAATACAAATCTGCTTCTACAAATAAAAACTAACTTTGCCTTCCTAACAGAATCGGAAAAAGAAACCTATTTAAAAAATGTAGTTGGTTATGGATTAAATAAATTTTCAAATTTCAATTATCAGTCTGATAATACCTATACAGAAGCAATAGACTATGCCTTAAATAACATAATAATCGCTAAAGGTTTATTACTAAATGCCTCCAAAGACATCATAAGTGATTTGAATAGTATAGGTGATACAAAAATTAATGCTAAAATAGCAAAGTTTACTTCTCTTCGTGCCTTTTACAATCAACAGATACAACTCCCTATCGCTGATAGAACTACTGATTTTGAGGAACGAAAAACCGAAAAAGAAAACCTAGAAAGAGAAATCGTACAGCTATACAGTACCCATTTTGGCGAAGATATTAATTATATAAAAAATTGGAAACATACCAAACTTCAAGATAATGAGTTAGCAGTTGAGTTTACGCATTTTGATGTTTATCAAAAAGGTTGGACAGACAATACCATGTATGTTGCCTACCTGTATAAGAAAGACTGGGACTCACCCAAGATAATAAATTTATTCGAAGAGAAGCAGTTACAGCAATATTTTGTCACAAGCAATGAGCCAAGTTCTTTATACGCATCAAGAGGGAGTATTGGTCAATCTAGTAAACTTAAGGGGAATATTGCAGGTAGTCTGTATAATCTAATATGGAAGCCGATAGAAAAATATGCAAACGAAAGCAGTAAGATATACTTTTCACCTGATGGTATATTACATAAAATTCCTTTTGCTGCTCTGCCCAATGCACAAGGTCAGCGAATAGGAGAGACCTATAATATTCAACAGATGGGGAACACCGCTGATATACGTAAGAAAAATAAAAGCCCAAATCTACAAGATATACTTTTAATAGGAGGTGTAGATTATACATACACAGAAAAAGGAGAAGTGCATGAAAAGGAATTAAATGCTTATAACATCTTACAAAACGAACAGTTGCTCGGTAACGAAAAAAACAGAAGTATAGCATCAAGCGGTTTTTCGTACTTACCTGGTACGTTAAAAGAAGTTAATCAAATAGGGAGTATGCTTCCAAGTAGCAAAAAGATAACAGGGAAAGCAGCTACAGAAAAAGCCTTCAAATCACTAGACAAAAAAAGTCCTTCTGTACTACACATAGCTACTCATGGTTTTTTCTTTCCTAAGGTAGAAGAAAAGTCAAAGAAAAATAACCAGCTAGGAGTAGAGCAACAGTACATTGCATCTGAGAATCCACTACTTCGCTCAGGTCTTATATTAGCAGGAGCAGACTATGCTTGGCAGAATGGTGGCTCTAACCCTTACGAAAAAGAAGATGGTATTCTTACAGCTTTAGAAATCTCTAACCTTGACCTTCGTAATACAGACATCGTAATATTATCAGCTTGTGAGACAGGCCTAGGAGATATAAAGGGTTCAGAAGGTGTATATGGACTACAACGAGCTTTCAAGATGGCAGGCGTAGAAACCATAATAATGAGTCTGTGGGAAGTACCCGATGCCGAAACAGCAGAGTTTATGAATAGCTTTTACACAATTTGGAAAGCTACTAATAATCCCCAAAAAGCCTTCAAGGAAACACAACAAGCTATGATGGAAAAATACAAAGACCACCCCGAAAAATGGGCTGCTTTTGTGTATTTTGTGTAACTCTTTAATACCATTCATTAGCTGTTAAAATTAACTTGTTAAAAAATAAAGTACTTCAAATACTTATTTTATTAATTCGTTATAATAACCTTTTAGGATAAAACTAAAACCCATAACTAATTATTAAACAAAAGGTTATTCAGAAAATATTAAAGGATTAGAGTTTAAAAAAACTGGGGAAGAACTTTTATCTATAAGTAATGCTAACATAATAAAATTATGGAATCTTACTCCGTTTGATTTATAAGTTTATAAAATACTTATTTAAAATTTACTCTCTAATAGTTTAAGTTCTTTGTGATAAATTTCCATTCTTGT
>CAYYNF010000337.1:0-2245 GCA_964472695.1 uncultured Flavobacteriaceae bacterium | reverse complement strand
ATATTGCTATTACTATAGATGACCTAACGGTAGCTTACAATCATAAACCTGTGCTTTGGGATATCGATCTTCAAATCCCCGAAGGGGTTTTAATGGCTATTGTAGGTCCTAATGGAGCAGGAAAATCAACGTTTATAAAATCAATACTTGGTATTGTGAAGCCTATTGCTGGACAAGTCAGTATTTTTGGAAAACCCTATAAAAAACAACGCTCACTAGTTGCCTACGTACCCCAAAAAGGATCTGTAGACTGGGACTTCCCTACTACCGCCCTTGATGTGGTGTTAATGGGAACTTACGGTAGTCTTGGCTGGATAAAAAGACCTGGTAAAACCGAAAAGAAAAAAGCACTAGATGCTCTCGATAAAGTAGGGATGCTCGACTTTAGAGACCGACAAATCAATCAACTATCAGGAGGACAACAACAACGTGTATTTTTAGCACGTGCACTAGTACAAGATGCTAGTATCTATTTTATGGATGAACCTTTTCAAGGAGTAGATACTACTACAGAGGTCGCTATTATTAACCTCTTAAAAGAACTGAGAAAAGCAGGAAAAACACTTATCGTAGTACACCATGATCTACAAACTGTCCCTGAATATTTTGACTGGGTAACCTTCCTTAACGTAAAAAAAATTGCTACAGGTCCTGTTAAAGAAATTTTTAATGATGATAACCTTACTAAAACTTATGGAATTAATTATAAGGTAAGCGTACAACAATAACTTTCACGATACTATGAAGGCACTACAAGAATACATAGCTCTTTTAGGTGAAGATTACCCTCTTCAAATCATTACACTAGGAACAGCAATACTAGGAGCCGTTTGTGGAATGCTAGGGTGCTTTACCGTACTTCGTAAACAAAGTCTGCTTGGAGACACCATTTCCCACGCAGCATTACCTGGTATTGCATTAGTTTTTTTATGGCTAGGCGTAAAAGACAACCTTATCATGCTACTAGGTGCATTAGTTAGTGGAGTGATAGGAACAGTATGGATTAAGGGAATTATAAGTAAAACCCACCTCAAATCAGATACCGCAATGGGATTGGTTCTTTCGTTATTTTTTGGTTTTGGAATGTTGTTGCTTACGTTCATCCAAAAAATTCCTAACGCCAATCAGGCAGGACTCGAAACCTATTTATTTGGACAAGCCGCTACCCTACTCGCTTCTGATGTGTGGCTACTGGCTATTTCAGGAATACTTTGTTTTGGAATACTTTGTTTATTCTGGAAAGAGTTTAAAGTATTGCTTTTCGATATGGACTATAGTTTAAGCTTAGGCTTCAACACCAACTTACTCGATTTTATACTAACAGGAATGATTGTACTAGTAGTTGTACTCGGACTACAAAGTGTAGGTGTGGTACTCATGAGTTCCTTGCTACTAGCACCCGCTGCCGCTGCCAGACAATGGACAAATAGACTTAGTGTTATGGTAGGAATTTCAGCAATAATAGGGGCTTTATCAGGGATTATAGGAACGGCAATTAGCACTACTACAAAAGGACTTCCTACAGGACCTGTTATTGTAATGATAGCCACTTGCTTTGTATTTATATCTTTTATTTTCTCGCCACAACGAGGTATCCTATTTAAGCAAATTAGAAAGTATAAAAACCGAAAAGCACTCAAGATATTTAAAACACTTGCTCTGATGTACGACATTGCCAAAACACATGAAAATATTAGTCACCCACACTCTGTAATGATCCTAAACAATTTTCAAGGCTACTCACGTAGTGCCATGCAAGAACTCGAAGATCAAGAACTGGTAGTAATTAATGATAATATGTGGCACCTTACTAACGATGGCTACAATAAGGCTGCACGCTTATTTAATCAGGAAACGATTTAGAAAACTTTTAAAATTCTATAAAGCTCGATTTTTATATAGCTTTACAGAAAACTACTTTTGAACACACTAACTCCTCTATTATGAAATTTCATGTTGAAAATTTAGGTCCTATCAAAAAAGCCGACTTTGAGCTAGGAGATTTTACCGTCATTACGGGTCTTAACAACACTGGAAAAACCTATATGGCATATGCGGTGTATGGTTTTTTAAAAGCATTACCTAAATACATTATAAATAATCTGGAAATAAATACAGCCTTAGCATCACTAAGCGTAGACCAACCTCTTGAAATTGATCTTGAATATTGTAAACAGTCTTTTATATCACTCATACATGAGTTCTCAAAGCAATACGCTAAAAATTTACATCAAATATTCAGTAC
>CAYYNF010000336.1:0-2285 GCA_964472695.1 uncultured Flavobacteriaceae bacterium | reverse complement strand
TCAAGATATTAAAGGAAGTGTTTCTTCAAGAGTAGCACCTATTGAGTATTTAGTAATTACAAAGCCAGAATATATCGCCTCGGCAAATAGGTTAGCTGAATTTAGAAATACTCATGATGGTTTTGAAACTGCAGTTTATACCACTACTTCAATTTATAACGAATTTAGTACGGGACGTCAAGATTTAGCAGCTCTTAGAAATTTTGTAAAATATGTTTATGATCAAGGTACAGAAGGTAATAGATTAAGGTATTTGTGTATTATAGGTGATGGTTCTTATGATTACAAAGACAGGATAGATCAAAATACTAATGATGTACCTTTATACCATTCTTTAGAAAGTTCTTCTTTTACAGGAGGTTTTTGTAGTGATGATTTTTTTACCTTTATGGATATTGGCGAGGGTAATAATCTTTCTGTTGATAAAATGGACTTTGCAGTAGGAAGAATTGTCGCAGATTCTTCATCTAAAGTTGCTGCAATGGTTTCAAAAATCATCAATTATTACAGTGAAGACACCTATGGTGATTGGCGTAATAGTATTTTGTTTGTTTCTGATGATGTAGACTCTGAGTCAGATGCTCAAATTCAGAGTAAAATTTTAGAGGTATCCTCAAAGTTAGAAGCAGATATTCCAAGGGCACAGGTGAAAAAGATTTTTTCTGATGCTTATTCGCAAGAGGCTACAGCAGGTGGATTCCGTTATCCTGATGCAAAAAAACAATTAATAGAAGATATGTACACAGGTGTAACCTATATTAATTATTTTGGTCATGGTGGTGAAATAGGTGTTTCTTCAGAACAATTGTTTTTGTCGAGTGATGCACGTTCTTTGCTCAATACTTACAGGATGCCAGTTTTTGTAACACTTACTTGTGAACTTACACGTTTTGATAATCCTGCTCGACAAACTGCTGGGGAATTTTTATTTTGGAATGAACAAGGAGGAGCTATAGGTATGCTTACAACTACCAGAAACCTTTTTCTTTCTGTAGGATTACAATTAAACTCTCAATTAGCTCTTAATTTATATGATGAGGATGGTAATTTCTACAGTATGGGAGAGGCTATTATGAAAGCCAAGCAAAATTTATTTAATATTAATAAGCGTACTGTGTTGTGTATAGGAGATCCTGCATTAGCACCTGTTTTTCCTAGTTCTGATATTGTGCTTACTCATGTGAATTCTCAAGATCTAACCTCTTGGGAGAATAGTAATTTAGCATTACAAGGATTAACCACTGTGCAGTTGCAAGGTGAAATACATGATCAATTTACGGGTCAAAAAGACACGAGTTTTAATGGAGAAGTATCTGTTGGTGTTTTTGATAAAGCACTTCAAAATCAAACACTAGGTAATGATGGTGTACAAGATAATACAGGAGAACTTATAACCATTGACTTTAATACGGAAGGAAATTCTGTATATAAAGGAAAAGCTAGTGTGGTTAATGGAGATTTTACCTTGGATTTTATGATGCCTAAAAATATATCTTTACAAGAAGGTACGGGAGCACTTCGTTTTTATGCTTATGATTATGACCGACTAGAAGATGTTTCAGGTAAACAAGATATACTTTTAGGTGGGGTGTCTTCAGAGGCAGTTGTAGATGAGGTTTCTCCAGAGATAAAGGTATTTCTAGAGGATTTTAATTTTGTTTCTGGAGCGAGTGTTGGGGGCAGTCCTTTGCTTATTGTCGATTTCTACGACTCAAGTGGTATTAACACTGCAGGAGGAGTAGGTAAGGATATTATAGCAATTTTAGATGAAGATACTTTAAATCCTATTGTTTTAAATTCTTTTTATAGTTCTAAACTAGATACTTTTCAAGAAGGAGAACTGCGTTATCAGTTAAATGATCTTTCCGTAGGAATGCATACTTTACAAGTGCGTGCTTCGGATATTCATGGGAATACTTCAATTCAACGTATTGATTTTAATGTGTCTGAACAACAAGATTTTATGATTACTGAGGTTTTAAATTATCCCAATCCATTTACAACTCAAACAGGTTTTTGGTTTACTCATAATTCAAGTATTACAGATGTCTTAGAGGTAAGAATTCAGATTTTAACTGTATCAGGCAAAATTATTACAACAAAAAATGTAAATTTGGTAGGAAAATCCACTTATAATGGTGATATTGGATGGAATGCTAAGGATGATTTTGGAAATTCTTTAGCTAAAGGCGTTTATTTATATAAGATACAAGTACATTCAACGGATTTAAACACAACTGTTTCTAAGATGGAAAAATTAGTTATTTTATAACAAACTTTCTAAT
>CAYYNF010000335.1:0-2298 GCA_964472695.1 uncultured Flavobacteriaceae bacterium | reverse complement strand
GTACGCTATTAGACATCAACGCACCAATAAAAGCTCCAAATGTATTTACTCCTAATGGAGATGATACACACGATGAGTTCCAAATTATAGGAATGGATACTAGACCAGAATTACTGGTATCAATTTATAACAGATGGGGAAATCTAGTTTATGAAACTACAGACTATTACAACAATCAATGGAATGGTGAAAATGCTCCTGATGGTGTTTATTACCTTGTGGTTTCAGATAATGACAATGAGCCAATTTATTCAGGCACAGTCCATTTGCTGAGATAGCGACTAGCAAAATTTAGATGAAGAGACAATCTCAAAAGTAAACTAAATAAAATCAGTCATTCAATTGACTTAACAGTTTACTTTTGAGACAAACTCTAAACATCTATTGTGTACAGTTCATGATTTTTATAAAGCTTAACTAAAGCTGCCACCGACCAAGCTTGTTGTACACAACCTCTACCCTGTTCTGGTGTTCCACCATCAAAAATTTCTGAAACTGCATTTACACAGTCTGAAAGGTAAAAATGTTCTTTTAATGGTTGTAAGGAAGTAACAACTCTCTTTTTAGCCTTTTGAGATCCTTTATTAACTTTCAAGTAAGCCTCCCAAAACTCCATTAAAATAAAAGGCCAAACTGTACCTTGGTGGTAAGAAGTATCTCTTGTCCATTGGCTGCCATAATACTTAGCAACAAATTGTTCGTTGTCTTGATCCAGAGTCCTTAATCCATAATCAGTTAGCAATTTATCCTCAACCAATTCAACTAGCTTTTTTTCTTGAACCTTTGAGAGTAAACTAAATGGTAAACTTACCGCATGTATCTGATTTGACCGAAAACTATCATCAATAGAAACACCTGGTAAAACCACATCATTCAAATACCCTTTATCATTCAAAAAGTATTTCTTAAAATTCTTCGAAACTTTTGTTCTAATAGACTCTAAATAATCAGGGTAACTGAGCGAACAGGTTTCACAAAACTCTTTATAAATACAAAGTGCATTATACCACAAGGCGTTTATCTCTACAGGACACCCTATTCTTGGTGTAACTACATAACCATCTACCTTGGCATCCATCCAAGTTAGCTGCCAACCTTTTTCTCCACCATATACGAAACCTTCATCTGTAACTTTTATATTATATCGGGTTCCTTCAATATGTGAATCAATAACTTTAGCTAACTGTTTTACATACTTCTTAACAAACGCTAAATCATTGAACTTTTTATAGTATTCATAAAAAGCTACAAATAACCATAATGAAGCATCTATGGTATTATACTCTACTTCTTGACCATCATAATCAGGAAAACGGTTAGGTAACATTCCCTGATCGAGATATTTAAAAAATGTATTTAATATAGATTTTGAAGTTTTTTGATCTCCTGTTGCTATAGTTAACCCTCGCATAGCAATCATTGTATCTCTACCCCAATCTGTAAACCAATGATACCCTGCTAATATAGTTTTTGATTTTGTCGATAATCTATTTACTATAAACTGATTACCAGAAACTAATAAATCGTTATAAAACTGATTTTCGACATTAACATCAAGTAAAGAATTTCGGAAATCGATTGCTTTTTTCTCCAAAGCATGAGCTTTCTTGCCTACCATTTCCTTTTCTGTAGAAAGAAGGAGCGAGATCTTTTGTCCTGGTTTAAGCTCTGTTCTAAGGTAACCTACACGATAAGAATCCTCTATACAGTCTTGTCCTCTATAAGCATCTCTCCTTAAATGAAAATTCTTATACCAAGCTCTACTTTCTATAAAATCACCTTTAGACCAATTGATGTATAGAGCTGCACTATCTGGATAGGCATGCACTTTAATACTATCTGTATTTCTCTCAAAGTAATAATCGAACTCATTTTCAGACGAAATAGAATGATAATCTCTATTTGCCAACAAAGGGTGAAGTTCTATTTCAAACTTTTGATTGCCAGTATTTTCATAAACAAGCACCGTAGTATTGCTTCCTGGAACTATAAAAACCTTTTTGCTCAAACCCCAAGTTTCACCTTTGTAACCCCAAGTAGAAACAGGTGCTCTTTCAAAAGAATTTAAGAAACGATAGCCGTGTGGATGAATATGTCCTTCGTGAAATTCATTAACTGTAATATCGTCTATATTATCTTCTTGAAATATTCGTTCTTCTACTTTAGATACTAATATTCTCCTTTCTGTAGGTGGATTAAAAGGAGCGACTAATAAACCATGATAACGTCTAGTACGAGCTCCTGATAAGGAAGAAGATGCATATCCACCTAAACCATTTGTATCTAGCCATTCCAAAT
>CAYYNF010000334.1:0-2298 GCA_964472695.1 uncultured Flavobacteriaceae bacterium | reverse complement strand
CAACAATTATATTTAATGAAATATATTAAAACACAAATAACAAATTATCGATTACATATTTATAATAACTAATAATAATAAAAAACAACCATTAATCCAAAAAAAATAACACATTACCTAACAAAAACACCAAAAAAACAAATAAAACGATATAGTTTCAAGAAAGTTTATTTACAGACACTATTTTACAATAGCAATACAATAAACTCATACTTTTATTTTTTACAAGACCTAAAAATGCTAAAAAAACACACTTTAACCTATTTTTATGCACTACATCGTTTTTTTTAAACTAAAAAAAACAATATCAATGTATTTAATCCACATACGACGTATCATTGTAACAGGTTAATAAGTAATAAACATCTTTATATTTGTTTAAAGATTTTATTGTTTTAGTATGTTAAGAATACCCTCTTTTTCAAGGAAAAAGAGGGTTTTTTCTGATACATATAATACTTACAATCACTTTAAGCAATAGACATTCATGATTTATACACAAAACCACTACTCAATGCTAATACAAACCATCCTTGATGTTGACTATATTTTCGGGATAGTAATTTTCGAGTAATAATTGTATGGCTTTTCGACTCCTTTGTCCTGAAGCACAAGTTACAGCTAAGGTCTTATTATTAGGTATTTCCCCCATACGCTCCTCTAGTTCATCTAACGGGATATGTATCCCTCCAATATTGAAATCTTCATATTCGTTATAATTACGTACATCTAGTAAATGATAATGATCTGATTGATTTCTATAAGTTTCTAAAGTAATATTTCTATATTCTTCAACTTGTGTAATACCACAAAAATGATGATAATCATCCGACAAACTTTCTACCTGCACCTTTTCATCTTTTGAAAAATTCAAAACCTGCTGCCTACAAGTCAAAGCATCATAAACGAGAAGTTGATTTACGAGAGGTTTCCCTATACCTAATATTAATTTCAATACCTCATTTGCCTGTAATCCACCTATAATACCAGGCAACACACCTAGCACTCCTATTTCGGAACAATTAGGAACACTTCCTTGCTCTGGAGGCGTAGGATACAAACACCTATAAGTTGCTGAATTATTATAATTAAATACAGATACTTGTCCTTGAAATTTAAAGATAGATCCGAATACTAGAGGTTTTTTAGTGATAACACAGGCATCATTTACTAAGTAACGCGTTGGAAAATTATCAGAACCATCAACAATAATATCATAGCCTTCAAATAAACTCAGTGCATTTTCTTCAGTAAGATTATAGGAGTAGGCTTTTAAACTCACATTAGGATTAAGTCGTGTTAAAACATCTTTAGCGACTACTGACTTGTACTTTCCGATATCCTGTACTCCGTAAAGTATTTGTCGTTGTAGGTTACTGCGTTCTATACGGTCACCATCTACAACTCCTATTGTTCCTACACCAGCTGCTACTAAATATTGCAGTATAGGACAACCTAATCCCCCTGCTCCTATTACAAGTACTTTAGATTGTCGTAATTTTTGCTGTCCTTCTTCACCTATTTCTTCAAGAATCAGGTGACGGCTATAGTGTTCTTTCTCTATATTGCTCCAAGTATATTGCATAATTGTTATTAATTAAGTCTCTGATAAGATTACTATTCTAAACTTTAGTTATTGTAAGTTTCTAACATCATCTGCTCTCCGTCGAAACTAGCATAGGTAAAAAAGAGACACCAGTCTCCAAGATTTGTATATAAGGATTTCTCGTTAAGCTGATATGTAGTAGGTAGGTGTCTATGCCCAAACACAAAATGATCATAATGTCTTTGCTCAAGCTTACGTTTAGCGTATAGAATAAGCCATTCTTTATCTTCTCCTAAAAAATTAAAGTCATCTTTTCCTGAAATCATCTTATTTTTAGTCGATAAATTTTGAGCAAATCGCACACCAATATCCGGATGAATCCACTTAAACATCCATTGAAAAAAGGAGTTTGTAAATACCTTTTTCATTATTTTAAAACCAATATCATCAGGTCCTAAGCCATCACCATGTCCTAGAAAAAAATGCTTCCCATTAATCGTAAACACTTTAGGTTCATGATATACAGGAATACCAAGCTCTTCTTCGAAATAACCATTCATCCAAAGGTCATGATTTCCTACAAAGAAAAAGATAGAAACACCTTGCTCTTTTAGCTGTGCTAGTTTTGCCATAGTTCTCACAAAACCCTTGGGAACAACGGTCTTATATTCGAACCAAAAATCGAATAGATCTCCTAAAAGAAATAAAGTATCAACATCCGCTGCGATTTCATCGAGCCATCTTAAAAATTT
>CAYYNF010000333.1:0-2314 GCA_964472695.1 uncultured Flavobacteriaceae bacterium | reverse complement strand
TAAATGTGTATACGGAATTAGTGAGTGATAATGACGGACGTCAATTAGCGATTCAATCATTACCTGATAATGACGAAACGATTATCCCAGTAGGAGTAAATGCCGAGGCTGGTCAAGAGATTACTTTTAGTGCAGCAACTACTAATGTAGAAGAGTTATATTTAGTAGATACTAAAGAAAACAAAACGATTGATATCACTAGTGAGGACTACAGTGTTACTTTACAAGAAAACGAAACGAATGCGGAGCGTTTTTACTTACAACGTAGTGATGTAAACTTAAGCAACAATACATTTGAGGTAGGTAACAATATAGCTAAAGTATTTAAAGCTAACAACAATCAAATTGGTATTACAGGATTTACAGGAGCGACTAGTGTAAGTATTATTAACCTTGCGGGAGAAGTGGTGTACACTATAAGTATTGATAGCGAAGGAAACTCGGTAATCGATACCCCAACACTAGCTACAGGAATTTATTTAGTAAACGTAGTGAATGCTTCGAAAAACATCACTAATAAAATTAACTTCTAATATTCACCCTCATGAAAAAAGAAATCAAAAAAAATAAAGAAAACGAAATTTCAAGAAAAGAAGCCCTAAAAAAAATGGGGAAATATACTGCCTTAACTGCCTTAGGAACCTTTGCTATTTTAAGCCCTAAAAAAGCACAAGCGCAATCTATAGATGACGGAGATTCATTAGGTGGTAGTTTTGACTAAGGATTGTCATTTGTGATATAGTCTAAAAACCACCCGATTTGAAATGCCCACAAAAAGTTAAACATTATTTGGGGGTATTTTTATGAGTAAAATTGTCTTTGGTTTTCCTTTTAGGAGATAGTATATCGGTTTTCGATACTATCTAGAATTAGTGTGATATATTTTTATAATAAGGTTTTGTGATTTTTCATGTTGTTTGTGGATTATATATAAAAACACACAATCCTGTTTAATTGTATTTTAACGATTATGTTTTTATTGAAATTAAAAAATATTGAGTGTTCAGTAAATTAGCTCTAAAAACGTGTAAACAATGAAAAAAATTAAGTTAATTATTTTATTTAGCCTTTTTTTAAATGCTGCTATAGCTCAAGAAGGTTTTTTAGGAGAAGTCAAATTATTTGCGGGTAACTTCGCTCCAAGAGGTTGGGCTTTATGTCAGGGTCAATTACTACCAATTGCACAAAATCAAGCTTTATTTTCAATTTTAGGGACGATTTACGGAGGAGATGGAAGAACTACTTTTGCACTTCCTGATCTTAGGGGTAGAGTGCCCGTAGGAACAGGAAATGGCCCTGGATTAAGTCCTAGTATAATAGGGAGAAAGGGAGGAAGTGAAACACAGACTTTAACAGTACTAAACCTACCTCCACACTCACACACCACTCAAGCAACTATCAGGGTTTCCGATGAACAAGGGACTACCGATGACCCTCAGGGTAAATACTTATCATCAACATATGACCCTATTAGTAGACGAAGTTTTAGTGAGCCTAAAATTTATACTGACAATTATTCAAATACTAATGCTGTACCATCTACTATGGCTAATGATGCTGTAGATGTAGATGTTGATAATACCGGTGGTGGACAATCAATTAATATAGTTCAACCATATGCAGTCATGAATTATATTATCTGTATTCAAGGAACTTTCCCAAGTAGAAGCTAAAAATTATATTATGAAAAACACAATACTTTTATTATTATTTTTACCACTAATAACTTATGCACAATCCAGCTTTACAAGTTTAGGGAATGCTGATAGTGGAGGAACAGGCTTTAAAACCACCAGTATTAACGGCTTAATTGTTTCTAATAATTTAACCAATGAATATGCAGTATCAAACGAAATTTATTTTTCAGATGATTTAGCAACTTTTCCTGCTACCTTAACTTTAAAAGCTGATGGGGTAAATATAGAAAGTTGGACAATAGATGATCTTAAAATTTATTCTGCTTTTGCTCAAACTTGGCTTTTTGACTCAACGATTACTTTCAAAGACAAATCGGGGGGTACTATTGGAACCATGACTATGCCTCAGGATGGTATTGCAAATTTTTTAGATAGTACTGAAGTTTCAGCAGATGATTACTTCAGTGTAGGATTAGAATTCCCTGTTAACAATGTTGCTGAAATTGTGTTTTCATTAAACAATAGTAGTACACATGAAAATTTCTCAATTCCCTCTATAACATTATCAAATGCAACAATACCAACAGCATCAACAACCTACAGTTATACTGGAACAGGTACAGACTGGCACACGGCTAGCAACTGGGATCAAAATGCAGTACCAAGTGCTGCTAGTG
>CAYYNF010000332.1:0-2328 GCA_964472695.1 uncultured Flavobacteriaceae bacterium | reverse complement strand
TCATAGTCTTTCTTAAAACCTGTTAGGTAGTCTAGTCCTTTGTCTCCATTTGACTCACTACTTACATACTTACCATCGGCATCTATTTCTATGATGAATATGTCTGTGAGTCCTTGGTTTTGATAGGAAACGGTTTCTGTTTCACCAAATACCATAAGTGTTTCTGCATTGTATGTTCCCCCTATCATGATGTTGCCGTTTTCTTTTACAGCTAGTCCAGCAGCCCAAAAAACAGGAATATCATTGCCTTGTTCTCGATAGTCTGTGGCTGCTATGGCGCTTTTCCATTGGATATAACCATCTTGATCGTACTGAATGACATATAAGATGTTTTTATTGATATCAAGGTCTTTGACAACTTCTACTAAGATTGGTTCTTGATCGTTGTTGAGCTCTAACTCTACTTGCCCTACGCTATTGTCTATATTTCGTAGTGGGTTTGGATTGTTTGTGGTCCATAGCCATTCCCCATCTTTGGTCACTTTGACTAGGAATGATACGGGCTCATCGTATTCGTCCTCTGTAACTTGTGAGCTTTGTGAAAAACCGGACCAATAAATGTTTTCGTCGGCATCTATTTTAAAGGTGGCACCTCTGTCGCTGAGTGGTGTCATAAAGGTATTGGTCCAAAGGAGTTCTCCACTAGAATCTAGTTTGGCTAAGAGTGCGCTTGAGTTTTCATAACCTTCTGCACTAAAGTCAATGCCTGCAAAGGTGGCGTCTTTACTAAAAAATGCAGATAGGTAAATGCTACCGTCTGAACCTATTTCTACATTGGTGATTTCGTCTTCTCCCGAACCACAGAGGGAGTCCACCCAAATAGGAGATAAATCTTTGTCAAACTTTGCGATGAAGCCATCGTACTTTGTTGTTCCGATGGACTCTAGGGTTATAGCAGAAACAAGCCCATCTTCGTCTAACTCACGAGCATGAAATTTAAGACCTCCAATATAGCGACCTACGGCATAGGCATCGCCATTTCTTGAATCTATGGTAACATCGCTTGCTTGCCCTCTGGTTCCTCCAAAGGGATCATTGGAATAATAGTCGGCAGGAACACTTTCGTTATACTGCAGTACATCTCCATTTTCATCTACTCTCATGATGAAAGGAACAATCCTTAGACTGTTACCAGCACCATATCGTTTTTTACCGACGATGTATTCATAGTACTCTCCTGTATTTTCTGAAGTGATTGTGCTAAATATTCGATTGCCATTCCCTCCTGTTCCAGTCACAGAAGCTCCTGAATGCCCTTCTCCGGGATTGGGTTCTAATTCTTCTGGTGGACAACCATCGCTTGCAGTTGTAGTGGAGGAAGTAGTTCTAAAACCACTACTTTTTTGCTCTGGACATGCAATTTTTGTACGTAACTTAACTTTATTAAAAGTTTCAGTTAAGAGCTTTTTAGAATCAGTATCCCAATTTTTTTTTGGCTGTTTTTCATTTACTTCAATGGTATCATTGGGGTTATATAGATTGAAGGTTATTGGTTCTGGATTAAAATTTATATTAACCGAGCTATTATTATTACCTGAGTTGTCTGGTGGGTTACCATCACCTTCGTTCACAGCATAAGTACAGCTATTGACTAGGGTTACGTCAATGTAAATAGGTTCGCAATTGCTACAGTTGGAAGTGAATGTAAGGGTATGTGTGCCTACAGGATAACCACTTATGGTGGTAAGTACTTCTGTAATCTCTGTTTTGGAGGTATAGTCAGACTCAACAAAGACTTTTCCAAGAGATGCCATGAGTTGGTCTGAGATGTTTTTAGTTATAGTGACCGCTCCACCAAAAGGGCTAGTAGTTTTACAGGGATGTTGTGAAATATCTACTTTTATGTGAGGCTCTGTAGTGTTTGTATTGGTGGTTTCTTCAGTAATAGAAAATGTGTTTTCGGTGATGCAAAAAAGCAACAAAAACACTAAAGCAATGTAGCTTTTAGTTTTCATGTCTGGTTCGGTTTAGTTTAGAAATTAATTTGTACTATCCTTGTTTCTAATGCACTCTGTATATGAAAACTTCACAACAAATAAAGCATTAAAAATTATAGCTGATTTTATACTTTATAGATACAATACGTCAGCAATAATAAAGTATTTTTTAGAATAATCAATAAAATATTTTCTTTTTAGAATAAAATAAATATTTAATCTAAATATATTGATATTTAATATTGTGAAAGTCCTATTTTCGATATAGATAATTTTAATTTGACATTAGTCAATAGACGATAGATTAGATGTGAAGTGTGAGGTTAAAGGTTGAAGGTTAAAGGTTAAAGGTTGAAGGTTGAAGGTTGAAGGTTCACTATAAACTATAGAC
>CAYYNF010000331.1:0-2356 GCA_964472695.1 uncultured Flavobacteriaceae bacterium | reverse complement strand
TTATCCCTTTTTATAATTATGATACTAGAAGGCTCTATTTTCTGAATATGCCTTTCTAATTATGATACTAAAAGACTCTATTTTCTGAATATGCCAAAAAAAAGAAGGTCAATATAAATATTGACCTTCTCTAAACTTAAACCTTAATACTTAACTTGAAAATAACATGAAACTAAATTCACATCTTCCTTGCCTCAAATATACTATATAAGTTTTGTAGTATTCTTATGTAAATTTAATATTAAGTAAATGGGGTTGTGTTTTCAGTGTATGGTTGTTTTTTGTCGGTGTTTTGTTGTTTAGCTAAGGATTATTTTTTCAATGATTTGTTCTCCTAGTTCTTGGTTTAGGTTTTCAATGATTTTAGATATTCCAAGATTTAGTTCGTTTTTCATGACAGAAGAGCTAAGTTGTACATATAGTATTCCATTTTTGAATTGTGATCGTTGTGTATAGCGTTCTATACCTTTTCCCATTATTTTACGCCAAGCTTCTAATACTTGTACTTCTCTAATACCTTTGTTGAGGTTGTTCTGAGTAATAAAATTTTGGATGACTTCATTTAATTGCTGGTATTCGGCATAGCGTTTAGTTTGTTTTCTCTTCTTCAATTTTTATAGGTTTATGTGGTTTATAAGTATAAGTAGTTCCTTGTGAATTTACTAAGCTGATTTTTGTTGAAGAGGCTACTTTTATATAGTCCTTCCATACTCCTCCAATTTCTGAGGTGTAGTTTATAAATAGAGAGTCATTTTGAGTTACAATATCGTAGTGTATTTTTTGTTGATTAGACTGGTATTTTCCAACAAGTACAGGTTTTACTTTTGAGCGATAGCCTTTCTGATTCTTGGTTTCAAAAAAATCAATAAAAGCATTGTAGTTGTATAATTTTTGTTTTCCTTCACTAGTGTTTACCTTTTCTATCTCCCAATATCCGTTGAGGTATTCTGGGTTGACTGTTGAGGAAGGTTTGTTGCAGCTAAATAGTATTCCTATAAGGAGTAGTGATAATGAGGATTTTTTCATAATGCATAGATTTGATAGGATTGAGATATTTTTTTTATAATATTTTCAGTGCGTTCGTGGTGGGTGTCACTAACAAAGATTTGTCCAAAATGATTGTCATCTACGAGTTTAATAAGTTGTTTTACACGATTTTCATCTAATTTATCGAAAATGTCATCTAGTAATAAAATAGGTTTATTATTGTTATTACGGTCAATAAAATCGAATTGAGCAAGTTTTAAAGCAATCAGAAAGGATTTTTGCTGTCCCTGACTTCCAAATTTTTTGATAGGATAATTGTTGATATTAAGCTCAAGGTCATCTTTATGAATACCAACACTTGTATACTGTAGTACTCTATCTTTACCAATGTTATCTTCTAGTAGTGTAGATAAATCCCTATGAAATAATTTTGATTGATAGGTAAGGCTTACATTTTCTATTTCGGTATTAGCAATGTGTGTGTACCTTTGATTAAAGATAGGGGTGAATTCTTCTATAAATTGACGTCTAAAAGTGAATATTTGAGAACCATAATAGTGCAACTGATCATTATAGACTTTTAGGTTGTCTTTGTCAAAACATTGGTTCGATGCGAAGTACTTTAGTAAAGCATTGCGTTGGGTTAAAGTTTTGGTGTAATTAAGGAGTAGAGGGAGGTAGTTAGGTTGTGTTTGTGATAATACACCATCAATAAATTTACGACGTATAGCACTGCCCTCTCGGATTAAATCACTGTCCATAGGTGATATAATAACCAAGGGGATTAGCCCAATATGGTCACTTAGCTTTGGGTAAGATTTTCCATTTCTTTTGATCACTTTTTTTTGACCACGCTTTACACTCATTACGATGTTTTCTTCACGAGTGTTTCCTTCATAAAGTCCTTCAATCATAAAGAAATCTTCATCGTGTTTGATGTTATGACTTGTCATAGGGGTAAAGTAGCTTTTTCCAAATGAAAGGTGGTAGATACTATCCATAATATTGGTTTTACCAACACCATTATTTCCGATAAAGCAATTGATCTTAGGATCAAAATTTAACTGCTTAGAACTGATGTTTTTGTAATTGATTAGAGATAGTTTTTTTATGATCATAAATAGAAGGTATTCATCATTAAAAATGATTGCAAAATTAAAGCTTACGCATTTATTTAACTATTAAAAACGAAACTTAATTTTATGTTTGTGTGATGTACTATTTCATATGACGATTTTTAGTAATATGTTTTACTCCCATGAAATCACTTTTTAGAGCTCTTTTTGTTGCTTTTTTACGGTATTAATTATTTATATATTTATTAAGTTTGTTACTTCGAAATATTTAGCGTTTATGAATACCATAATAA
>CAYYNF010000330.1:0-2359 GCA_964472695.1 uncultured Flavobacteriaceae bacterium | reverse complement strand
GTACTTGCCCAATACCGAAACGCATGTGTTCTACTTTTGTTCCTGGTTGTAGTTGACTTACTAAATTAGTATCAAGTTTACTTTTAGAACTATCGATAGGACGTAAACGACGAATTTTACTTAGTTGTTCCTCGGTAGGCTGGTGCGATGGAGGAGGTGTACTTGATTTCGGTTTTGTTTGACGTAGCTTACTTTTATCAACTTCACCAAAGATATCCGTATTGATAAGTGATTTATATCGGTACTTATCATCAGGTGTTAGGTTATTGGTGTATTGGTCGTCAATTTCTTCAAGAAAACGACTCGGTTCAGCATCAATAAGTTTACCGTACTGGTAACGAGATAAGGTATAGGTTAAGAAAGCTTTTTTCTCAGCTCGTGTTAAAGCAACATAGAATAAGCGACGTTCCTCTTCGAGTTCACTACGGGTATTCATACTCATAGCTGACGGGAAAAGATTTTCTTCCATTCCTACAATATAGACATACGGGAACTCAAGCCCCTTCGCTAAGTGGATGGTCATAAGTGCTACACGATCTTCATCACCTACCTCTTGATCCATATCTGTAGCCAAGGCAACGTCTTCCAGAAACTCCGTTAGTTTTCCTGTAGCATCTTCAATTTCTTCTTGCCCTTCCACAAAGTCTTTAATACCATTTAGTAAGGCCTCTATATTATCAATACGCGCAATACCTTCGGGAGTACTATCTTTTTTGAATTCCTGAAGTAGTCCTGTTTTCTTTGTAACCAATTCGGCAACTTTAAAAGCATCATTACTTTCATTGAAAATTTTAAACATTTTGATCATGTTTACAAAATTTTCGAGCTTCGTTTTAGTTCCTTTATTGAAATTCAGATCAGGTACTTTTTCCACGTTCTCCATAATCTCAAATATCGAACGCTTGTAGTGGTTGGCAGCAATGGATAGTTTGTTAAGTGTAGCTGCTCCAATTCCCCTTGCAGGATAGTTGATAATACGTTTTAAAGATTCTTCATCATTGGTATTGGTAATAAGCCTTAGGTAGGCTAGAATATCTTTAATTTCTTTACGCTGGTAAAATGATAAACCTCCAAATATACGGTACTTAATTCCTCGTTTACGCAAGGCATCTTCCATAGCTCTCGACTGTGCATTGGTACGGTATAGTATAGCAAATTCACTAGCCTTCATTTGGTTTTGCATCTGGTTCTCAAATATCGAACTCGCTACATAACGTCCTTCATCGCCATCGGTAGGTAAACGGTTAATCACTACTTTTTCGCCATCATCATTGGCAGTCCATACCACTTTGTCGAGTTTGGTTTTGTTGTGTTCAATAACAGAGTTTGCGGCCTCGACGATGTTTTTTGTAGAGCGGTAATTTTGTTCCAAACGGTAGGTAACTACATTATCGTAGTCACGTTCAAAATTTAGGATATTGTTAATATTCGCTCCACGGAATGCATAGATACTTTGGGCATCGTCACCTACTACACATATATTCTGAAAGCGATCAGCTAGTGCTTTTACAATAAGGTATTGTGAGTGGTTGGTATCTTGGTACTCATCAACAAGAATATATCTAAAACGATCCTGATATTTGGCAAGTACATCAGGGAAGCGGTTAAGCAGTTCGTTTGTTTTTAAAAGTAAATCGTCAAAATCCATAGCTCCCGCCTTGAAACAGCGATTTACATACTCTTCATAAATATCTCCTGTACGTGGTTTTTTTGCCATGGCGTCGGCTTCCATAAGTTCAGGGTTATTAAAATAAGCACGAACTGTAATTAGGCTGTTTTTAAAAGAAGAAATACGTTGCTGAATTTGTTTGTATTTGTACACATCTTTATCCAGCGCCATTTCTTTAATAATAGTACGAATTAAGGATTGTGAGTCCTGAGAATCGTAAATTGTAAAGTTTGATGGAAAACCAAGTTTATCGGATTCAAAACGTAAGATTTTAGCAAAAATAGAGTGGAAGGTTCCCATCCATAGGTTTTTGGATTCGCTTCGTCCTACAATATGGCCTATACGTTCTTGCATTTCACGAGCCGCCTTGTTGGTAAAGGTAAGTGCTAAAATATTAAACGGATCAACCCCCTTGTGCATCAGGTATGCCATACGGTAGGTAAGTACCCTTGTTTTCCCGGAACCTGCTCCTGCAATTACCATTAGTGCACCTTCGGTATGTATGGTAGGTGCTAACTGTGCTTCGTTGAGTTGACTTAAGTATTCTTCCAAAATCTTATATTTTTGCTGAGGTCAAATGTACGAATAGCGGGTGTTTTATAAGGAATGAAAAAGTAAATTTTAGCTTGAAATTTACTTTTTCATGTTCTTTTATTGATAGTATGTTTTCTTTTTAGCATCGCCCAGACT
>CAYYNF010000329.1:0-2369 GCA_964472695.1 uncultured Flavobacteriaceae bacterium | reverse complement strand
CTTTTTTTACAATTTACTTTCCTTAGATCAGTAACTATGTTTCTTTCTAAATTATCAGGGTCTAGGATATAAACTAATTTATCCCTATCTCTTAGAAATATTACAATTTCCTCTCTTAAGGCACTTTCGTAAAGCCTTACCCATTTTTCTACAGTTTCATAAGGTATTAGTGTCTTATCGGCTATTGTACCGATGTTGTAACCTCTTTGGTGTAATGTAATTACTTGCTTAAACCTTTGTCTGTCCTGAATATCCTGTATTCTTATTGCCATAACTCTAAATGTTAAATGTTAATACTGTTTGTTTTGATGTTACTAGTGTTCTTGCTGATTCTATAGCCTTGCGTTTCTGTCTGTTATGCTTGGCTTGTTGATTCAATAACCTTCTTTTCAATCTGATTTTGTCGTCATCCCTGTAGGTCTCCAATTCCTCAGCATCCAAACCGCTTAGGTACTGGTGTTGTTCTTTTAATCTGCGTTCGCATTCCAAAAAATACAACCTCATTAATTTGCCTTTTTCGTTACCCGTAAGCATTGCTAACTCCTTAGCCATACCAAGGGTTAGGGCGTAATCCGTTGTTTTTCTACCCCTTTTGGAATTGTCGCCAATTTTGGCGTAAATAAAATCCCGACCACTTTCAAAACCGTATTTATTAATTTTGTCTTTGATCCAGTTGGTGAAATCTCTTTTTACTCCTAAATAATTGTATAGCTCCCTCGCTGATACGGTTTGACTTTGAAAGTCAATTTTTAATATATTTGTCATAACTTCGGTTATTATTTAATTTAAAAACTAGTAATGCTATCCGCTTTTTTTTTGGGTAGCATTATTTTTTTACTACGTTGATCTTAAGGTTTTTGAATTATTAACCTCCTGTTCATAGTCGAGTCTTATAATTCGGGCTTTTGTCTTCATTTGATCTAATTCACGTTTCAAAATTTCGTTTTCCTTAGAATGGATTTCTATACTGAGCCTATTGTTTTCTATGGATTCATAGGTTTTAATTTGTTGTTCCAAATTTTCCACATACTCCGAGTTATACACTTTCGTCGTTTCTGCTACTTGCTCTAAATGCTTGTTTATCATGTTATCGAACATTTTTTTATTGATTTAATTGATTAATTTCTTTTATTAACTTTTTGGCGGTATTCTTGGTAAATACTTGTTTTCCAGTTTTATCTATTACCGTTACTTGTATTACTTGCCTTATCCACTTGGGGGTGGTTCTTATTTCGGATTGGTAAAGCTTATCGTAATACTCCACACCCTCGCACCTGTATATTACCCACAATTCCCGATCAACTTCATTAAGCTTTGGTACCAACTCGAGTAATTGGTGTGCTTGTTCAGCTCGTTCTTTTCGTCGGGCTTCGGTACGCTTTTTTCCACTTACAGTATTGTTGCACGATTTACCGCAGTATATCGCACCTTTTCGCTTTTGGGTTATATCAGTACCGCACACTTTACAGGTTCGTTTTTTTGGTTTGTGGTGATCTGTGTTTTTATGAGAATCGCACAATTTTACACTTCCTTCTTTTTGATCTTTTGAGTTAGGAGAATTGCACAATTTTATAAGCTCTCTTTTAGGTAAAATATTAGGCTTATTGGTAGTCATAGAATCACTAGTATTTAGGTTAGAATTAGTAGTATAATTAGCGATGTTGTAACTGTTCATTATAAGGGTTAATCCATCGCCCTTTTGTTGCTGATATTTCACTTTTTTTAGGGGGTCGATTTGCTCCAATTCTATAGCTGAAATTTTGCTTTTGATATGCTCTAAAATTTCCCCAAAACTTGTACCTGTTCCGTAGGATTCTATAAGCTTCTTTAAATGCTTTTTTGCTTTATAGCGTTGATCTTTGTTAAACTCTACCCACGTTCTAGGAATAGCGTAATACAGTAGCTTTTTTTGTTCGTGGTTGGTCATTTCTCGCCACCTAAAAGCCTTATCGTAATAGATTACATCTTTCCAGTAGAATAGTAACTTATTAGCTAGTATTACATGGCTTTCTTTACGTAATAGATCAGCTAGGTATTTAATACCTGTATCTTTCAAGTACTCCATTTTCTTAACCGCCAACTCTAGGCGTAGTAAATTGTCTTTAGATAATTCGCATTGTTTGCCTTTGTTATACACTTTCAAACTATTACGCTGTTGTTGTATTTGCTTCCCTAAAATTTTACCTTCCTTCTTGAACATTCCAAAGCTTCGCCCATTGTGTGACACTACACTACGCAAAACCTTTTTTACGGGTATGTTAGTCTCGATATTAAAACCAAACTCAACATTTCTAAGGATTGCGGTATTTGGGTCTATATTAAAACGCTCCTGTAGGTCTTGTATGGTCTCCTGTAGGTTGTGTATAGTG
>CAYYNF010000328.1:0-2388 GCA_964472695.1 uncultured Flavobacteriaceae bacterium | reverse complement strand
ATGGTAAAGCTGCAGTAATTGTGTATTTTTTCGACATATTTGTGTCTATTGATGTTTTAATATGTCGCAAAGATAAAAAAACGATTCTGCTAAAAGAGTAATAAATTACTTTTTGTAAATTTATTGTTGAGAAAACTAAAACATAATTTTTTAAGCTGATATAAATGAATACTTCCATACTTGTACCTATTGATTTCACTCATACTTCTGAAATTGGGTTAAAGACTGCTCTTTTTTTAGCGAGAAGAATTAACGCAAAAGTACATTTAATACATGTTATAGAAGATGATGATATTAAAATGAAGCTTTTCAAATCTAAAGAAGAAAAAGAAAAAGGTATTTCTGAGATGATTAGTAAAGCAAAGTTGCAGTTAGATAGTTTAGAAGATGAGTATGAAGAAAATTCAGACATTGATATTGTCACTCATACTAGTATTGGTGAGTTAGAAGAAGGAATTTCTGTTTTTTTAGAAAAAAATAAAATGGACTTTATTGTAATGGGTACCGAGGGTGATAGCGATTTATCTGAATTACTTTCTGGTAATAATACCTTTCAGGTAATCAGATCTTCAAACCTGCCTGTTTTAGCTGTAAAAGAAACATTAGATATTACTAAATGCTCTAAACTCTTATTAATGGCAGATGATGATGGTTATGATGATAAGAGCATCGACATGATTAAGAAGTTTGCTCATAATTTTGGCTCTAAAATTTTAGTAGCCCACATATTAGATAAAAAAGATGACATTAATATGATTAAAGCAAGCCTTAGAAACTTAATGTCACATCACCGCTTACATGAGTTTCAACCATTTTTAATTGGGAAAGGTCAAAAGTACACATGTTTAAATAAACTTATTGAAGAAGAAAAAATAGATTATATCTCTGCCATAACCTCTGCTAGAGAGGGAATAGAAAAATTGTTTTTTGGTAGTGAAACTGAAGAACTTTTAGAGGAGATATCTGTTCCTTTATTAGCAATAAAAGAACAAGTTTATAATTATTAAACCCATAATACACTTAAAAATATGAGACAAGCACTTAAAACAGCCTGCCAACCCTATCATGACGATATTGAGGGAGTTATGTACTCCAAAAACATACAGGAAAACAAACTATCTAAAGATCAATTACTTCATTTATTAAAGATCAACTACTACTATTTCCTAGAAGTAGAAAGCTTATTAAAAAACTCTGATTATTCATCTAGTTTTTCCATAGATAAAACAGGTATTCTTAGAAGAGACATCAAAGCCATGGGCAAAACTGTTGGAGAGAACAGCCCTATAGAACTAGGTTTAGCTTCATTAAGCAAAGAAGATGTATTAGGTTCACTTTATGTGTCTATCGGTTCTTCTCTAGGAGGACAAATGATTTATAAAAAACTGAAAGATGAGCACCCTCACCTTTCAGATGCAAGTTTTGAATTTTATGAATCTGCAAAAGACACCATAAAACTATGGAAAAAGTTTCTCAATACTTTAGAAGAGAGTAAACATATGCTCAATGAAGATAAACTAATAGATGCTGCGCAAAAAAACTTTAAGTATTTTAAGACATTACATGAATGTACTCAATAGCTAAAAGCCAATTAAAACAACAACAGGGCTTACTGTATTAAACTTTAAAATCTACTTTCTCTCTATTGTTTTTAGCCGTTACTGCATAGGACAGCTGAGGGTATACATAATTTGTCTCATCAGGTCCATGAATAAGTACACCCGTTAACACAGCATAATCAAAAGGTTCTTTCTCAGCAACATCAATCAGTCTTTCTAAATCTTCACATATAATTTCATGTGTTATTTTAGTAATACTTACCAAATCAGGCTTTTCTCCATAATTCAACTTTTCAAAGATTTTAGTCTTCAAGATACTTTGCTCTATATCATCCATATCCAACTGTAGCCTCAATTTACCTCCCTCAATCTCATTAACTATAGCCTCCAATGCACCACAAGCATGAGAAGCCCCTTCCCTACCTTCTCTATATACCACACCAATTTCACCATCTTTGCTTATAGCTATATGAGGCATAGCGATAAAAACATACCTCTCAAGCCCATCAATAATAGGCGCATGACTAGAAGCAGCAGCAAAACCAGTTTTTCCAATAGTAAGAGAACCCGCTAAACTCGAAAAGTTAAACACCTCACCCCAAACCTTAAATGTCAAATCTATCAAGGGCATTACAATTTCGTCTCTACAAGCACTAACACAAGCAAATGTATTATCATCATTAAAGCCAAAGTCTAAAAGTTTATCATATGTAACATGCATAAATTCCTCCAAAGGAATACTACCCGGAAAGTGCTTCTCTAATGTGTCATTAAATTTCATATTGATGATTTTTTATTTTTTAAAGACCTGGTTGATTTTCTATACTAT
>CAYYNF010000327.1:0-2431 GCA_964472695.1 uncultured Flavobacteriaceae bacterium | reverse complement strand
TTTGTTAGTGTTTTTGTTTTAATTTGTTGTTTTGTAGTGTTTTTTGTTTTTTTAGGGTTTTAATTTAGAACGTTATAGAAAGCTTGTAATTAACTTTCGTTAAAAAAAAACCATTTCACAAAAAAAAAGTTTAATTTCGCATTTTAATTTTGATATTAGATCATGGAAGCATCAAAAGACGATCAAGATATTGTAAAAGAAGTGTTTGTTAGTTTTTTAGAAGAAAATAAACATCGAAAAACTCCAGAGCGTTTTGCGATACTTAAAGAAATTTATGAAAGTGATGAGCATTTTGATATTGAATCTTTGTATTTCAAGATGAAACAAAAGAACTACCGTGTAAGTCGAGCCACCTTATATAATACTATTGATTTATTGATAGATTGTAAGTTAGTTCGTAAACATCAGTTCGGGCAAAACTTAGCACAATATGAAAAGTCATATTTTGATAGGCAACATGATCATGTGATATTGACTGATTCAGGAGAGGTTCTCGAATTTTGTGATCCACGTATTGGTCAGATTAAACAAACTATAGAAGAAATATTCGACGTAACTATTACAAATCACTCTTTGTATTTTTACGGAACTAAAAATAAAAATAACAAATAACAAAGATGGCTGTAAATTTGCTATTGGGTCTCCAATGGGGAGACGAAGGAAAAGGTAAGATTGTTGATGTATTAACAAAAAATTACGATATAATAGCGCGTTTTCAAGGAGGACCAAATGCTGGTCATACACTAGAATTCGACGGTAATAAACATGTTTTGCATACAATTCCTAGTGGAATTTTTCACGATGATACTATTAATCTTGTGGGGAATGGAGTGGTAATTGACCCTGTGATTTTTGATAATGAATTGAAAAACTTAGATAAATTTAATGTTGATTATGTATCTAAACTTTTAATTTCAAGAAAAGCACACTTGATATTACCAACACATCGTTTGTTAGATCAAGCTAGTGAACTGTCTAAAGGAGCAGCTAAAATAGGTTCTACGCTAAAAGGGATTGGTCCTACTTATATGGATAAGACAGGTCGAAATGGTTTACGTGTAGGTGATTTAGAATTAGATAACTGGAAAGAGAGGTATAGAAAATTAGCTGATAGACATGAAGAAATGATCAAGTTCTATAATGTAGGTCTTGAATACAATCTTGAAGCTTTAGAAGAAGCATTTTTTGCTGCGGTGGAGTCTCTTAAGAAATTGCAGTTTATTGATAGTGAATCTTATATTTTTGAATCACAAAAGCAAGGAAAGAAGATTTTAGCTGAAGGAGCACAAGGGTCTTTATTAGATGTTGATTTTGGTACATATCCTTTTGTAACTTCTTCAAATACTACTGCGGCAGGAGCTTGTACAGGTCTTGGTGTAGCTCCAAATCGTATTTCTGATGTAATCGGAATATTTAAAGCTTATACTACGCGTGTAGGTAGTGGACCTTTCCCAACAGAGTTATTTGATGCTGATGGTGAACGTATGGCTAAAGTAGGTCATGAGTTTGGAGCGACTACAGGACGCCCAAGAAGATGTGGTTGGTTAGATTTAGTAGCCTTGAAATATGCAGTGCAAGTAAATGGAGTTACTGAGCTGAATATGATGAAGGGAGATGTGTTAAGTGGGTTTGAAAGCTTACAGGTTTGTACTGCTTATAAGTACAAAGGAGAAGTGATTGATCACCTTCCTTTTAATATTGAACCAGAAAATGTAGAGCCAATTTATAAAGAGTTCAAGGGGTGGAGTGAAGATCTTACTAAAGTAGTTGATAAGTCTGAATTCCCTAAAGAATTGAATGATTACATAGCTTTTCTAGAGGAGGAGTTAGAAGTGCCTATTAGTGTAGTATCTGTTGGTCCAGATCGTACGCAAACTATCTTTATGAATTAGACTTTTGAAAACTAATAGATATAAAAAAGATTCAGGTATGGTATAATATCTGGATCTTTTTTTTGAATACTATTGAGGTTTTGTTTTATATGTCAAGCTAATTATTTGAATTATAGGTAGATGTATGTGAGTGGTTCGTTTAGTATGGGATTTAAATAATCAATTTAGTGATATGGAAATTGTATTTGCAACAAACAATCAAAATAAAATAAGAGAAGTACAGTCGTTATTGCCTAGTAGCATAAAAATAATAGGGCTTAAGGATATTGGGTGTACAGAGGAGGTTCCTGAAACAAAGAGTACTATTGAAGGGAATGCTATACAAAAAGCAATGTATGTATCTCAAAAATATAAAGTAGCCTGTTTTGCTGATGATACAGGTTTAGAGGTAAAAGCTCTTAATGGAGCTCCAGGAGTGTACTCGGCACGTTATGCGGGAGATGAGAAAGATGCTCATAAGAATATGGATAAACTCCTTTCTGAACTTAAGGGGGTTTCGGATCGTTCGGCAAGATTTAAAACAGTCATTGCTCTAAGAG
>CAYYNF010000326.1:0-2441 GCA_964472695.1 uncultured Flavobacteriaceae bacterium | reverse complement strand
TCCATTACCCCAACAATTTTTCAATTAAACTTTCACGTTCTTTACTCAGTTGTTGTATGCGTTCAAGGATTACGGCGGGTGCGTCGTATGCAATTTCTTCGTACACAATTTCCTTGTAGCGGTTAATGCTTAGGTCGTAGTCATTGTCTATAATTTCTTGCACAGGCACCATAAAACTTTGCTCGGTGCGTGGGCGTTGTGCCTCAGTATCAGGGTTGGTTTTTAGGCTGTGGTAACGTTGGATAATGTCGGGTAAGTCAAAATTTTCTACTTCGCTAGAACCGCTACTATTCCCTTCTGCGGAAGTGTAATCTTTTAACTCAAAAGTATCAAACAGTTCTTCATCTACCAGTAAATTACGTTTGTCATCTAGGGATTTTCCGTCGGCTTTCATGTCGTAAAACCAAACCTTATCCGTACCTCCGTCGTTGGTTTTCGTAAAAATAACAATAGCCGTACTTACTCCCGCATAAGGCTTAAACACCCCACTCGGCATACTAATTACGGCTTGCAATTTGTGGTTATCTACTATTTCCTTACGGATGCTTTTGTGGGCTTTACTACTCCCAAACAATACCCCATCAGGCACAATTACGGCAGCACGCCCTCCTATTTTGAGCTGGCGTAGCATGAGTGCCAAAAAGAGTAATTCGGTTTTTTTGGTATCGGTAACCGTTTTTAGTCCTGGAGCAATACTATCTTTATCAATAGTTCCCTTAAATGGCGGATTGGCAAAAATTAAGGTATAAGCGTCACTCAGGGTATTATCCTTACTTACGGCATCTACGTCAATTAAATTCGGATTTTCGATACCGTGCAAGTACATGTTCATAGAGCCAATACGCAGCATGGTAGCATCGAACTCAGTACCATTAAACATGGTGTTATTAATATGCTTGCGGTACTTGTCCATAGTTACAGGGTCGGTGGTTTTGTCGAGGTAATCTTTGGCTTGCACCAAAAAACCTGCCGTTCCCGAGCTAGGGTCGCAAATGGTATCATCAAAAGTAGGTTGCATAAGTGTCACCATTAATTTAATGATGTGCCTTGGGGTACGGAACTGCCCTGCGGTTCCTCCGCCCTCTAGTTTTGAAAGTAAGTACTCGTAAATATCCCCTTTGGTATCCTGTTGATCCATGTTGATATTTTCGAGCTTTTCAATGACCTGATCCAATACCGCAGGTTTGCTAATCCCAAAGGTAGCCCCTTTCATGTAAGTACTAAAAAGACTTTTCTCTTTCCCTAAGCTACTTATGAAAGGAAACATTCCTATACTGCCTTTTTCATCAGACTTTTGCTTGGTACTCGAAAAAATTTGATGACGTTCTTCAACATTCATGTCCTTTATTAGCTTCCAACGCAGGTGTTGGTCTTGCCCAAAAAGGGAAACAAAAGGCTTCCCTAACCTACGTGACTTAAATTCGTTTCGTTTTTCGGTTTCGTCCAAATCCTTAATAAACATAAGGTAGGTCAGCTGTTCCACAATGGTTATAGTGTTGGTAATACCTCCCGTCCAAAAGGTATTCCATATTTGGTCTATTTTCGATTTTAAATCTCCGGTAATCATAAATTGGTTTTAAAATTATGCAAGCTGCACAAAATTGCTAGTTTTATTAGCGAAAAGCAAAGAATTAGATTGTGTTTTTCAATTGGTCTTAAATTCAAAATATGGATTATTTGGAGTTTCTAACAAGGCTTTATCTCCTAACTCCTCTAAAAGATCACGGTGATCTTGATAAGCCTGTACCATATTATTACGAAGCTCCTCAAAGGTAGCTCCACAAGAAGTTACTACCCCTGGGATATTAGTAGTAACTCCCCAATACTCCCCTGAGGTATTCACCTCAAAAGTAACTATAACTTGTTTCATAAGTGTTTCTTTTAATAGTACATAATCGTACAAAATACCTCAGCGGTCAATAATCTAAAAAACAATACGACTACATCTGTAGAAGAACACCAAAATAAGGAATAATAACACGAGATGTTTCCAGTCGAGTTCTATGCTAAATTCTGTTTCAAAAGTGAATTTATCATCCTCCTCTTTTTCCTTATCATTCTGCTCATGTTGATCTTCATGCTTGTGTTCTTTATCATCGTTTGTATTGTTGTTGGACTGTGACATAAGTAAATGACTTTTTTTATATAGTTTTCTGATATTATTTTAGGCTATGCAAGTGTATGACTACTTGTATTTGATGTTCGGGGTGCTGTGTGGCATCTATTTTTTGAATGCGACACGTAAGTTGTTCGTTCAACTGTACTTTCAGTAACTTGTAAATAATTCGGTTCTCGGAACGAGGTACAAAACCTAGTTTGTGGTTTTTATAATAAATAGCTACTGCCCTTGGGTCATACTTATTCGTTTCTTCGAGCTGTAAACTTAGTTTAGTACCTATTTTCAACTTCGAGAAACACTCCGTAACATCATAGTGCGTGAG
>CAYYNF010000325.1:0-2469 GCA_964472695.1 uncultured Flavobacteriaceae bacterium | reverse complement strand
GTTGTACCCTGTAAGTGCACGAGCTGTCTCTCTAATGTCCTGCTCTGTATACCCATTTGCTACCCCTAAAGTAAACAACTCATATAGCTCTCTAGCAAAGTTTTCATTAGGATGAACCTTAGTGTTTTCAAATCCATTCAAAAACATATGCATCATAGGATCCAAACCTACATCTCTAACAAAATCCTTGAAATTACCTAGGGCATGTTTTTGATACAATTCTAATTTTCGATACATAACCGCTGGGGCACTTTGACCTCCTGATGATGCAAAATGATCTAACCAGAACATTACCATTTTGTCTCGTAAACAACCTTTTTTTCGCATATTAGTGTACATACTATGACGAAAAAAGTCTCTAGAATCAAGCCATAGCTTTCGAACTCCTGAATCATTCCTCCCTGTATCCCCTAACTTATCTCTTAGGTCTGTATTATTCCAATATCCCCACCAAGGTCTCGGGGTTGTTCGTCTGGATTTTGCTTCTTTAATAATTTGATCAACAACCTGAGCGGGAGTTTTTCTTAATGCCCACTTAATGGTATCAGGAGTTACCCCATAACACATACGTCTATAAAGGTGTTGAACATGTTGTTTGCTCCAAGGCTGTCCTCCTTCTCCATAAACGGCCATTGAAGCTGTACTACAATTACTCATATTTAATTATTGTTTTTAATTAATACTACTCTTAATTATTTCAATGTCTAACATAATAATTCGAGACAAAAAGAATAATTTTAACGTTAATATACCAACATATTAGTGTTTTATACAGGTAAAAAAAGTGACTTTATGTAAAACAACGTTTAAAATCAGTGAATGAATAAAATCAATCCACAACCATAAAATACAAAGTCCAAAAATATCTTTTTATCGAGTTTAATTAATCTAAAACAAACCAAAACAAACTTTAACGCAACTAATAGACATATAATAGATTACAAAAAATATTAACACATACGAGTTAAAAACACAGGGAGCTGTAAATATAATAGCCTTTTTTGCTATAATTAATATGAAAAAATCAGGCATAGTCATAAATACAGTTGACTTTTCAAGTGCTACAAAAAAAATAGAGACACATTATTAATGTGTCTCTAAAAGTAAAATCTAAATTTACCATAATTCATCCCACACACTACATAGGTGGTAATGGTACAGGAACTTCTGTATCTTCTACTTCACTGATATTAGGAGAAACATACACTCTTCTTAGTACACCATCAAATGTCACAACAATTTCTCCTGCTTGTGCATACTCTGCGAAACTACTCTCACCAGTATAATTAAGAGTGAATGTAGCAGAGACAGCACCTGTCTCCACATCGATACTATGAACTTCAACTCCTGTAGTATCTGTTATTACATTACCTTCAGTACTGCGTATTCTAATCCAATCATCATACCTGTTGTCGTAAGCAACTTCATAACGTTCTATACTAGTAACTTCATTCGTATTACTATCATAAATAAAATCAAACTCTGCTTCGATATCATCTTCAGTACCTTCCCAGGCTCCTATTTCAATAGTATATGTACCATCGCCATTATCTTTCATGTACTGCTCATCAACCGAAGAAAGATACAAATCGAAAGACTCACTCAAATTGGTTTCCTCATCATACCCGTAATTATGCGTGAAACTTACTTTTTCAAAAGTAATATCATCAATTTTAGTATTGAGATCATCTAGCATATCCAGTAATTCCTCTTGTTCTTGCTCCAAGTTAGCTACAGTATCTTCTAAATCGGAAGTACAGCTCACAAAAAGTTGAGCTAAAATAAAACCGCTTATTAATATTTTTTTCATAGTATGTTTTTTAAAGGTTTAATTTGACACAGGCTCTAAAAAAGGACTGCGATAATAAGGAGTTATTTTCCCATCAAATTTTAGTGTAATTTGCCCTGGCTGTTCGTAAGCTGAGAAAAAGCTTTTTCCTGTATAATCTAATGTAAAGGTTAAACTAATCTCTCCTGTAACAGGATCAAATTTATCTACTATTAAGGCTGAAGTATCAGATTCCTCTTCGTTATCCTCTCGGTTATCATTTATATAAATGTTATCATTATAACGATTGTAGTAATCTAAATAATAATCAAGGTAAAGTACCTCTTTTGTTTCTGTGTTATAGGTAAAATCTACATAAGCTGCCTCATCTTCATCAGTATCTTGCCACATATAAATTTCTACACTGTAAGTGACCCCATCAGAGTTCTGATCCATATATTGATACTCTGGTGATGTAAATGGAAAACGTCTTGTATCCACAAAAGTAGATTTGCCGTCAACACTATATGTATGTTCCATTTGCAACGGGTCAGTAGTAAAACTATCCAGTCCCCCATTTTGACGACCCAAACTAGGCACAAAATCACTGGTACTTTCTCCTCCTACAAGCATCTCAATTTCATTACGAATACTCTCATTTTGCACCTGTAGAGCTTCTATATCGGACTCCAAGTCAGCAG
>CAYYNF010000324.1:0-2471 GCA_964472695.1 uncultured Flavobacteriaceae bacterium | reverse complement strand
TTGATAAATATAAATAAAAATATTATGCATGCATAATATTTAGTCTGTTTATTTTATAAAAAGTCTATGTTTTTAATAAATGAAGATGTGTTTATTTGTGTAGAGGAATATTTTTTCGAATAGAGAGGGGGAGTTATTAGTAGCATTATTTAAGTTTAAGTATGTTTTTGTAAATATAACTTTTTGGGAACTAGATCTTAGTCCCCAAAAAGTTAACTCTTTTTTAATTTTTATATATTAAGTCATAAAGATCGGCGTGTATTTTTTTGATAATTTTACGTTTAAGTTTGAAGGTAGGAGTTAGGTGTTGTGAGTCTACACTCCATTCTATAGGTGTAAGTTCGAATCTTTTAATTTGCTCCCATTTACCGAATTCGTTGTTGTATTTTTTTATTTCACTATCGATAACATCTTTTACCGCCTGGTTTTCGCATATTTCTTTAAGGTCATTTCCTATTGAAATATTCTGTTGTTTAGCCCAGTCTTTTAGATATTTAAAGTTTGGTTGAACAAAAGCGGCAGGCATTTTTTCACCTTCTCCAATAACCATAATCTGTTCTATAAAAGGAGATTGTTTTACTTTGTTTTCAAGTACTTGTGGTGCTACGTATTTTCCTCCAGAGGTTTTGAACATTTCTTTTTTACGATCTGTAATTTTTAGGAAGCCTTCACTATCGATTTCACCAATATCTCCCGTGTGGAAAATACCATCTTTTAATACTTCAGCTGTTTTTTTAGGATCTTTGTAATAGCCCATCATTACGTTAGTACCTTCTACAAGAATTTCACCATCATCAGCAATATGTACTTTAGTTTCGTTAAGAATTTTTCCTACAGTTCCAATTTTAAAACCATTGTCACGCATATCGTTTACAGATACTACAGGTGAGGTTTCTGTAAGTCCGTAACCTTCCATAACATTTATTCCTGCTGCATTAAATACACGAGCTAGACGTGTTTGTAGAGGTGCACTACCGCTAGCGATTACCTTAAGGTTTCCACCTAGTCCTTCTTGCCATTTACTGAATATGAGTTTACGAGCAATTTTAAGCTTAAATTCATATAAAGCACCATTTTTCTCGTAAGGTTCGTATTGTAAACCAAGGTCAATTGCCCAGAAAAAAAGCTTTTTCTTGATTCCAGTAAGTTCGCTACCTTTATTGTAGATCTTATCGTATACTTTTTCAAGCAGTCTAGGTACTGCTGTCATGGTATCGGGTTTGATCTCTTTAAGGTTATCGCTTATGGCCTCGATGGATTCAGCAAAGTAAATAGCGACACCGCAATATTGGTACATGTATAGTAGCATGCGTTCAAAGATGTGGCATACGGGTAAAAAGCTCAGGGCTTTAGGGTTTTTAGTATCGATTGGAAATCGTTTAGCACTATTCAGTGCATTGCGAACAATGTTTTTGTGACTTAACATTACTCCTTTAGGTCTTCCTGTGGTTCCTGAAGTGTATATAATTGTAGCTAAGTCATCTTCTTTGATACTGTCTTTAATTTTCTCGACCTCGGCTTGTGTACTGTCATCTTTCCCAAGGTTTAATATTTCAGACCAGTGTTTACAACCTTCTATTTCGTCAAAAGAAAAGACTTCTTTTAGACTTGGTACCTGATCTTGAATTTTCTTTATTTTTTCATATACTGTGATATCGGAAATAAATACATATTTCGATTCAGAATGATTCAAAACATATTGGTAGTCTTCCTCCGAGATAGTAGGGTATATCGGAATATCTTGTGCACCTATTTGTAATATACCGATATCGGTAATATTCCATTCTGTACGGTTGGTGGTAGATATAATCGCGATTTTATCATTTTTTTGAATCCCTAGTTTTAGTAAACCTCTACTTATTTGATTTGCTTGGGAGATATATTCTTCTGTAGAAGTTTTGATCCATTTTCCATTTTTTTTACTAACTAATGAGTCACTAAGTTTGTTTGTGTTTAATTGGTAATGAGGGAAGTCGAAAAGTCTTGTAATAGTAGTCATGCTTGTCTATGGTGTTATATTCTAAAACAACATATTGTTATATATAAAATGAAAACAATATAATTATCTTTTCAGTATATTTAGTTGTAATAATATAAAAAACCATCAACAAAAAAAAAGATATTTCAAGATATAAATGTACATCTTGAAATATCTTAATATGTTTTGCTTAAAAATTATTGTTTTTCAATCCATTTTCTAGCGTTAATGAAAGCTTCTAGCCAAGGAGTTACTTCATCATTACGATCTGTAGGGTAGTGTGCCCAGTTCCAAGGGAAAATTGAACGTTCAATATGTGGCATAGTAGCCAAGTGACGACCATCTTTAGTAGCAATCATGGCAGCATTATAACTTGAACCATTAGGATTAGCAGGGTAGCCTTCGTATCCATATTTACCTACAATTTGGTAGTTATCTTCACTCTCTGGTAAGTTGAACTTTCCTTCTCCATGAGAAATCCAAACTCCTAAGT
>CAYYNF010000323.1:0-2473 GCA_964472695.1 uncultured Flavobacteriaceae bacterium | reverse complement strand
GATGTATACTTTGCTACTTTTGCTAAATCTATGGCAAGTACAGGTGCCTTTATTGCTGCCGATCAAGAAATCATTGATTATTTAAAATATAACTTACGTTCGCAGATGTTTGCTAAATCCTTACAGATGCAACTTGTAGAAGGTGCATTGAAGCGTTTACAGATGCTAAAAACAATGCCTGAACTAAAAGAAAAGCTTTGGGAGAACGTTAATGCATTACAATCTGGATTAAAAGAGAGAGGTTTTGACATCGGAACAACACAAAGTTGTGTAACTCCTGTATACCTTAAGGGAAGTATTCCTGAAGCAATGGCACTGGTAAAAGACCTTAGAGAAAACCACGGTGTTTTCTGTTCTATTGTAGTATATCCAGTAATTCCAAAAGGATTGATTTTATTACGTTTGATCCCAACATCATCTCACACTTTACAAGATGTGGAAGAAACACTAGAAGCTTTCTCTGCTATCAGAGAAAAACTAGAAACAGGTGTCTACAAAAGACTAACCGCAGCTATGGTAGCTGAAATGGAAGATTAATACAAATTTTATATTAATCCGAAAAGAATAAAAAAATAAGCGTAGCCATAATAGCTACGCTTATTTTTTTTATTCAATCTCAATCAGTACTCCAAGTGGTCAGTAAATATTATATTGATTGAATCCTGCCAATTAAAAAATATCATGACGCATATAAGTTGTTTCTTTTTACTCTCTTGCACAAAATAATTCAACTTATTTACACGACAAATAATATTTCAATCGGTATTATTGTTTGTCATAAAATAGTAGTAATTACTTAACCAATACCTCTACCTCTTGACTTACGACTTACTGAATTCCCTTCTCCTGAGTTTGCATGTTTATTAACTATCCTTTCCCTTGAAGCCTTACTTGCAGCTGCTTCTTGCCTCCTCACCTCTTCATAAGAAGGAGGTGGTCCTAAACGTCCCCCTGCACCCTGTGCTGATAGTTTACTCATCAATTCGTTATAAGAAGGAGCTTCTCTTTTGGGAGCTACACCAGGTACTTTAGAGGGACTATCTGGTGTAAAAGCTGGTGGAAGTCCACGAGAATCACTTTGTGGAGTCTGCCCTGCACCCTGTGCAGATACTTTACTCATCAATTGGTCATAAGAAGGAGCTTCTCCCCTAGGAATTTGAGTTTGTCTTGCCGGAGTCACAGCACTAGACATCCTTGTTTCTGTCCCGCGTCGTACTGTACTAGCTGTTTCTCTCATAAATGCCAAGTTAGGATCCTGAGCAGGTCTTGTACCCTGACCATAAGCAGGTGCTATATGCCCCCCCTGCTGTCTCGCATAGGCATTTTGCCTCTGTATTCCAATTTGTTCAGTTAAGCGATCAGTAAAAAGAGTACGAACAAACTGCCCTTGTTGTGATCTAGCCTGTTGTAAACCTGCATTAATATGTTCTAGTAATTTCTGATCACTATGAGTTACACTCGTGTTATTTTTCTTTTGTACAGCTTGATAAATAGGATTTGCTTTAAGCCCCTGTATCTCTGCCTCACATTTTCGAATCTGAGCGACCACCTTATTATACGCATCAGTTCCTTGTACCAATCCCCTGTTCCGTATAGATTTTTGTAGCTGTTGTTTATTTTGATCCAATACTCGTATCATCCTATTATAACTACTAAGAAATCTAGTTATATATCCTCTTTGAGCTCTATTACTGCCGAGGGGCACTCTTGTATTTATATTATTAGACATTTCTTGATAGCTACCTTCAAAAGCTCGTCGTGCCTGCTCCACAGCTATAACATGAGGATGTATATAAAGCTCATTTCTTAATTCAGCCTCTTGACTAATTGCATCATGATTATCTACCGCATATTGTGATACAAAAATATCATTACTATTACATGCATCTCTATAAGCTTCTTTTATACCTTCCCGTGATCCATGCTCTGGCATTAACTGCTCTATAGAGGCTTGACGAGGATCTTGAAGACCTTTGTCCCGTTGTTCAAAAGGTCGAACTACCCTATCATATCTTTGCTCAAAAGCACCTCCACTATGAGAATTCACATGTTCTTGAAAATTAAGATGTTCCTGTATTAAAGCATCACTAACCTGAAGATCAGTTCTGTGTCCTAATTTTTGCTCTACAGTTCTTTGTTTAGCCTTCTGTCTTTGAAACTGTGTTTGTTGTTGTTGTTGTGCTTGAGTAGGTTTATTAAATGAGTCTATCAAAGCCTTTATCCCCAGTGCCGCTCCCAAACCTATAACTCCACAAACACCAATTACTATTATAGCACCAAAAGTGAGAATTTCCAAGAAAAAGAAAGAATTAAATATCATAATACAAGATTGCTTGTTGTTAAATGTTTATATATAGCTTTACCACTTAATAATAAGTGTAATTTTAGAACCTCAAGATACTCAATATCAATTATTTTCTTAAACACTTTCAACAGAACACCTAATATTTTCAGTATAATATTGTTAATTTTG
>CAYYNF010000322.1:0-2484 GCA_964472695.1 uncultured Flavobacteriaceae bacterium | reverse complement strand
AACATTACCTGAAGCTTCTTTAAATAAATGTTGATAACCGTGGCCACTACCTAATGGTTTTAGAGTTGAAGAAGCTTTATAATCAAAACTTGCTGAAATAATTTGACCAAAGTAATAATATGGTAAATCATATTGATTAGAACTTTTTGATGTTACCTTATTAATATCAATAATATATGGCTTAGCAGTATCTTCATCTTTAACCATAACTATTGTTCTATGCAACTTAGTTCCTGGGTAAGCGTTTTCTTCAAAAGCACTTACTATTTGAAAATCTGGATTTGACACATCAAACAAATATCTTTCTGAATGATGTTCATTACCAATCTTGAATTTTCCTTGAAAATGAGAAGTCTCATTTTGAATAACGGTATTGTGTGCAATAGTTTGTTTAGCCCAAGTTTGATTCTCTTTTAAATAACCTCCTCCATTTTTTTGTTCTACATTAACAAAACGAGACAATCCATAATCTTGAATTACTTCATCTCCATTTTCATATAAAGAAAATGAAAGCTTATCAAAATGTCCGTGACTTAATCCGTGAGCTGAGTATTTAAACAATAAACCTAAAGTTTCTTCTCCTTCCTGAAATCTTAAAACACCTAATCCTCCTTCATCTCCTTTTGAACCATCAGAGATTTCCATAGACTTTTTAATAAACGGTTCCTCTTTACCTTCTTTTAAAGCTAAGGCTACTGACAAACCTGTTCCATCTAACTGTACTTTATCTTGTTGTTTTGCTACAGAAAGTAATTGTGGATCTTGATTTCCATAATGATATGCAATATCAACAGCCGAAACTAACGATGACGTATAATAAGACATTCCTTTTTGTCCATCATTTAAAGGAAAGAACTCCCCATCTGCATCAGTTAAATTTAATAACGTATTCACTGCTTTAATTAAAACTCCGTCTTTATATTCAAAAATCTTTAAATCTGGTCTTTTATTTTGTAAAGCTTCAGCAAAAATCAAGAAAGGATACATAGCATATCTATGATAATACGGACCTTCAGTATAATATCCATCAGGAGAAAAAGGATCATCTAAATTGGCTAAGAAACCAGCTCTACCGTCTTTATCAAACACAAAACCTCCATCATTATCTTTTTTTGTTAAATCCATTTCAAGATTATCTAAACCGTGTAACGCTCTTTTTAACAACACTTCATCATCCATAACTAAAGCAATCATACCTACTGCTACATTACCCCAAGTACTATGATTATGAACTCTATTAAAATATTGAGGCGTTTCTATTGATAAGAAATCTGCGTATGGTCTAAATAATCTTTTATTAAAATACTCTGTTTGCTCTTTCGGCAACCAATCGTAAATACAATCATAAGCTTGACTTGTAAACACTAACCAGTTTGAATCGTTTAAACATTGCCAAAATATTTTTCCTCTAGCATAACTTCTTTCTTGTGGATGTAAAGGTAATGTTGGAAACATTTTTGCATATTCTAACAACATATCTCTAATATACTCGGCATATTTCACTTCTCCAGACAACTGAAATAAAACTCCTGCTTTTTGCATTGTAGCATAATTAATTTTATGCTGCGTATGCGTATAACCTCCTGCCATATCTTTTGGAATTGGTACATCAATACCTTTTTCCATTTGAGCATCTACTTCTTTTTTAGCTATAGCTAGTGTTCTATCAAAAATTGGAATACTTCCTAATTGAGATTTAATATTAGAAACACTCTTTTGTGTAAGAATCAAATTAGGATGCCCTCCGTTTTGACTAGTAATTTCTTCTTTATTATCCTGTCCTTTACAAGAAAATATTGTAACCGAAACCAAAACTAGAATTGGTAATAATACTTTATTAATCAAGTTTAAATAATTAATTGTTAATGAATTGTGAAGAGAAAGAAACTAAATTTTAAAACAAAAAGAATGTCATTATTAATTTCAAAACCTTTAAAGGGTTAAAAAATAGTAGTTTGAGTCTATTCACATAGAAAAACCAAAGATATGCTTATTTGTCATTTTAACAAAACTCTAAGATAGTATTTATGAATTTTAACATAAAATGACTTTTTTACATACAATTACTTAAAATAACTCTAAAAAAAATAAATTATTGTAACACACAAAAAAACACTAAAAATAACTTAATGAATATCAACACATTAAACAAAAAAGCACTAAACAAAAAAGTTTAGTGCTTTAAAATGTCTGTTTTACTATTTATTCTAGTAGAATAAAGTTAACTTTAAGTTTTGCTCTGTTTTAATTTTACTTGAATTACTAAAAGTATTTTCAGATTCTGAATTATTCTTAGCCCCCCATAAAATTGAAACAAATTTCACAGGGTTGTTTTTAAATGTATTCTTTGTAATATTTACATTAACAATTCCTCTATGATTTAATAATAATCCACTTTTTTCTTTTGCTCCACAATTTGTAAATGTAGAATTTGACACTAATAAGTTACCTCCAATTGTAGACTCATCATATCCTCCTCTATAA
>CAYYNF010000321.1:0-2519 GCA_964472695.1 uncultured Flavobacteriaceae bacterium | reverse complement strand
TAAAATACATGACTTTTTCTATGTCATTGTCAAAATAATCTTTAATAAAATTACTTTGTATTCTATTTAATGCATCACTATCTACATTGACATCATCACTTAATTTCACATAAATGAAATCAGCATTATAAAAGTCAATATTCCCGCCTGTAGCCTTAAAATTATTATCATTAAGGTTACCCGGGTTAGCTCCATTTTCATTACCAGCACCTACTACCTTAAACATTCGCATAGCCCTTTTATCCTGTACATACTGATAATCATCAGACTCTAACTCAAGTTCAATTTTACCACCTGAGGGTAATTCAATGGACTCTAAACTCCATGCTCCAGCATAACTATTAACTAAATCTTCATTTTGATTTGTAAATGGATATTCTTGAGGAGATAATGCATCACTTACATCACAGCTTCTTGAGGCATCATTAGGTTTAAAATTAGCCCAAATATCATAACCTTTTAAATTGTAATCCAGATCTTGAAAAGATCCATTAGCATCAACATAGGTGTTTTTATAATTAAACTTATAAGGAGTGTATTTACCCATGTAAGAATCGCGATAGGTAAAATATACTTTATCTAAAGTTAATTTACCTTTAGTTGAAGCTTCTGAATTAGGTACCTCTTTACATAAGTCATAGGAATAAGAGAAATGAGCTACTTTAATGGCATTTTTTTCTTTGTCAGAATCAGTAATTTCATCAAAACTAGAATTCTGAATCAACTTTTGAAATTCAGGTTTACTGTATAGGTAAATTTTATCTAACTTCTGCATAGAAACAGAACTATTCATACCTCCATTCTGCCCCATAACTCCCTTAGCATCCTCTCGATCTGAAATTTCAAAGACTGCTATATGAGTTTTTGTTTCGATAGTATTTACATACTTCAATTCCTTTTTACCATAAATGTAATTTGCTGTTTGATCATGAGCAGTTGATTTCAAACCTTCATTATAAGATGCCATACCTTGTTGAAAAGGAACACGCCATTGATAATCATCTGATACTTTTTCATATGAAAATTTAGTGTAACTACCTAAATCATCATCAGTAGGACCATCTTGAGAAATATCCTCATAATCACTTGATAAAATACTAGTTAACAAGTAAGAGTGAGCATAAGCGGGTGTGGTAATTTTATTTATGTACTGATTACTACTAGATGTATTATTATTAGTAATACTACCACCATAGTTCACTAAACCTGTATAACAATTTACCAATGTTCTGTTTGACACATCAAAAGTGGCTTCTATTTTTTCTTTATTATAAGCTGTATCTCCGAACACATAAGTACTACCGTCTGGCTTCAATATTTTGACACCAACATTATGATGAGATTTTACAAAAGTATCATCTATTCTTTCTTCTATAATATCATCATGTTCAGCTTCCGATTGAGTAATCATTTGAATACTTTGATTACGTAAATATCTATTAGTCCTTTGAACGGGTTCATTTACCTGAAAAGCACCTATATTATCATTTGCATTACCTATATATGAGTTTTCAACTCTCATATTATATTTACCTCCAGAAATATTTAATTTAATAGGAGCTTCAGCTTTTAAATTTTGATACATACTATTATCCGAATCTACTCCTAAGTCACCAATAGACTTGTAATATACTTTTTCATAATCACTGTTTTCGCCGTTAGTTTCATTAAAATGAGTGATCGCATTATTTTTAATATTCCATAATTTAGATGTAACTGACGAAGTTGTATGACCTGCTTCTAAACCTGTATAAAATGCATTACCTCCTCCAAATTCACCACCTAATTCTAAAGATGAACTACTATCAGAAACCGTAGGATCATAAACATAACCAACTTGACTACGAAATGGACGAAACATACCTGAAATCCCTTGCCCTTGAATTGAATAGGTATCGTAAGAATAGTTAGTAACTGAAAGCATTCTGGTTAAATCACTAACAGTTCGGTCTTTTTCACGGTTAAAATCTAACACCCCTCTTGAAGCTTGTGCTAAATCAGTATGTTCGTAACCATAAGCTGCTTCATTTTTGTTTTTATCAGAATCTTTAATGGTCTGATAAGTACCATAACCAGAAATTTGACCTTGCGCAGGTTGTGTTCCAAAACCAGTAATTCCAATAGAAGCCGCAAAAGATACACTTTTGGTATGCATACCTACTCTTTTGGTAGGTGTTAAGTTATTTTGGTCGTTGAAAGAAATTGATGACCCAACTGTACCACCTCCATTTTCTTTTTGAGCCCAAACTGAACCAAAAACAACAAGTTTTTGAGGAGAAGAGGTAACACTCATATTTAAGTTACTAACACCTTTTCTAGAATTGAGTCCTAGGCCAACAGAACCTGAGACGTCTGTTACTAATTTAATAGACTCCTCATCTGCTTTTGAACTAATTGACACATTTGGTGTAACATTTACTCCTCCATCTGAACTTTTAGAAAACTTCATTCCTAAACGCACATTATCATTTAATCCATAAGTTACTCCAAAGCTAGGTTTAACAGATAAACCTGAATAA
>CAYYNF010000320.1:0-2524 GCA_964472695.1 uncultured Flavobacteriaceae bacterium | reverse complement strand
GGCTATAGCAACTAACTCTTGTTTTTTTGCTAAATTTTCATACTGTATCGTTTTTGAACGCTTATAAAAATCATTCTTTTTAGTATTAAAATCACGTTCGATACTACGATATTCTTCCCAAATACGCTCTTTATCTTCTATAGGAACTTTTCCAGCTGTTTTAAATTCCTCATAAAGGTTTTTGGCTTCTTTGACGGCATTTTGCCATTCATTATGTGTATTTCTAGTGCTTTCATTTAGTGAAGCAAGTCTCGAAACAATATCTTCCTTAACTTTTAAGTTAGCCTGATATTGTTTTTCAATTTCGGCAAAGTACTCCTGTCGTTTATCGTTAATTTGTTTAGAAATTGCACTAAATTTCTCCCATACTTCTTCACGATATTCTCGTGAAACAGGACCAATTTCTTCTTTCCATATACGGTGTAGTACCTGTAGTTCGCTATAAGCACTAGTGATATTTGGGTATTGTACTAACTCTTTCGCACGCTCGATAATTTTCTGCTTTTGCTCTAAATTATGCTTGTAATCTAGCTCTTTAAATTCTCTATCTAGGTGTACGATTTCGTAAAATTTGTCAACGTGATAACGATAGGTATTCCAAACTAAATTATGATCGTCTTTAGGGATATTACCAGCATTATTCCATCTTTCTTTAAGGTCGTTATAAGCTTCAAATTTCTTACTAACACTATCTTCGTTACTAATGATGGTTTTCAGCTCTTCAATAAGTTCTAGTCTGTTCTTGAGGTTGTTCTTCTGGTTTGAACGAATTTGACTATAGTATTGTTCTTTTTTAGATTTATAGTTAAAGTAGAGTTCGTTAAATTTTTTTCTTAGAGGAGTTGAGTAGTAAAAGTCTATAGGGTTACCACCTTCTTCTAAGAAACTCTCTTTACTTTTAAGAGCTGCTTCGTCAAATTGTTTGTTGAATGCTTCTCGAATTTTCTCAACCTCAGTTTTTAGTAATTGTATAGGGTACTTTTTTATTATTTTATCTAGTTCCTTATACAATTCATCTTGTGATAGTTTACTGTAATCCTGTGTAGGTATTTCAATAGTGCTTTCGTTGCTGTTTTTTACGTTAGCGTTACTCTCAATAGTATTAGTAGTATCTTCTACATTAGTAGTGTTTTCGGTAATATTATTAGAGGTTTCAGTAGACATGATGTTGTTGTTTTTACGTTAAATATATTATATCATTTACAGATAAAAAATACATAATTTAAATAACTAGTATTATACTTTTTGCTAGTTAAGGAGGTATTTATTTTACTGCTTTTTAAGGCGTATTTTGTAGTACTTCCTCAACAAGTTTCCAGTATTTTTGGACAGAAGATATAGATACACGTTCGTCAGGGGAGTGAGCACCATTAATAGTTGGTCCAAAGGAAACCATATCCATTTCAGGGTAATGTTGTCCTATTATTCCACATTCCAAGCCTGCATGACACGCCATAACATGGGCATCTTCTTTGTTTATCTTTTTGTAGCTCTCTTGAATTACCTTAAGAATTTTAGAGTCAGGATTAGGTTTCCAACCCGAATATTCTCCGTTAAGACTTACTTTAAAACCTCCCAATTCAAATGCAGAAGTAAGGCTATTGCTAAGGTCAATACGGCTAGAGGTTACACTACTACGTGTAAGGCATTCTATCTTGGCATTGCCATCGCTAACACTTACTTTAGCAATATTGTTTGAGGTTTCTACTAAGCCTTCTACATCAGGAGACATACGGTATACGCCATTATTGGCACACATTAGGGTGTTTAGAATAGCTGTTTGTATATCTTGTGGGAGCACCTTTTCTTTAGGTTCTACAAAATTGATTTCTAAAAGTAAGTTAGGATCGGTGTTGTATTGTTCCTCTTGAATAATTTTGATAGCTGTTTTACAAGACTCTTCAAAAGCTTCTTGGTCACTTTTTTGAATAACAATAGTAGCTTCACTTTCTCTAGGAATAGCATTACGAAGATTTCCTCCTTCAATGCTAGCTACATTAATTTGATATTTCTTCGAAATATTAAATAAGATGCGGTTTATAATTTTATTGGCATTACCCAGTCCTTTATGAATATCTACACCAGAGTGTCCTCCTTCTAGTCCTTTAATATTTAAGTGTACACCTATTTTATCTTCTGTAGCTATGGTAGCTTCATCGTATTGCTGTGTAGCTGTAATATCGACACCTCCTGCACACCCAATACAAATTTCATCATCTTCTTCGGTATCGAGGTTTAGTAAAATATTTCCTGAAAGTAATTTTGGGTCAAGGTGTTTAGCTCCTGTCATCCCTGTCTCTTCATCTATAGTAAATAGTGCCTCTATACTAGGGTGGGGAAGGTTCGTAGATGCTAAAATTGCCATCATAGTAGCTACACCAATACCATTATCAGCTCCTAGGGTAGTTCCTTTTGCTTTTACCCAGTCGCCTTCTATTTTCATTTGTATCTCTTCTTTATCGAAGTCGAAAATGGTATCATTATTTTTTTGATGCACCATATCAAGGTGCGATTGTATTACAAT
>CAYYNF010000319.1:0-2526 GCA_964472695.1 uncultured Flavobacteriaceae bacterium | reverse complement strand
GGGTGCAAATATACATGCTTATTTTGATTACACAACATTTTTTTGAAGTTTTTTTCGAGAAATTAAAGAAAGTTTAAAAAACAGCACTTAAAAATCTAAAAAACAAATAGGTACCAACACAATAAGTAAATTAACACTTATTATAAAACCATATAAAATAAAAAAGCAAAAGCTTCATCCTGAATTTCTATTAACTAGAATTAATATTTTTTCACCCCCCCTACTTTCCATAACACTAAAGCACCGACTTCCCTAAAATTCAAAAAAAGGATCTAATTAATTATTAAGTAAATTCACATAAAACTTATATATATAGACCTAATTGAAACTTACCCTATAACATAAATTACTTACTTAGCACTGAAATACCAGAGCAGTTCAATAAAGTGGACTTACAAAAGTTTAAGACATTATTATACTCAAATTTAAAAGCACACAATCCATGCTATCACCTACTCTAGAAGAAATACAAGAGCTATATAAAGAATCTGAAATTTATGATATAAAAGGTTTCTTTGATGGACACCTTCGCCCAATTACAACCTCAGAAATTATAAAAAAACTAAAAGATAAAGTCGAAGCAAAGATAGAAAAAGACTTAGATGGCTATAAACTTAACCAGATTATCCTCTATATAGAGGATCAACTAATGTCGAAAAATGTTGAACTTGACACAAAAATAAACCTGCTAGATGAAATTGGGAGTAAGCTGATCGACGAATCAACAACCGAATTATTTGATTTCCTACTCAAATATTCCCTAAGCATGCCTAAAAATCTGAGACCATATGAAAATGAAACATACGAAGCACTCATTAGAGAACGTTTTGATTTAGAAGAGGAACTTTTATTCTACTTCAACTACAAATATTTAGAAACAGAGGAAGACGATTATTTTATAGACCCAGACAATACCGATGCAATAAAGGCATTATCTACATCACTCTATTCCACCGACAACACAAGATATGAAACAAATGACTTTAAGATAGATAGTGACACCATAGGCATCATATCTCCCATGGAAAATATAGAAGACGCCTTCCGACTAATGACAGAGGGACAGAGAGATATAATGGCCAAGATTGCTTGTGAAACAATCAAAGAAATACCTATCAAAGAAGCCGGAGCAATATACAGGAGATCATCCGATAAAATAAAACACTTCCTTAGTCCTGAAGAAAAAGCAAAAAGACGTGAGGAATGCAAAAAGATACGTATAGAAATTTCCGAATTAATTATATTCAAATTTCAGGAAACCCTAGGAACACAAACTACACTCGCTATGGAGGAGAGAGATAGGCTTATTGCAGATCTTAAGAGAAACATAGACAAGGAGGACTTCCACACTCTTGTGATGATAAGAAAGAATCCACGCGATTACTTGGAACATATTAGAACTCCTGAAAAAGAAAGAGCTAAGAGCTTCAGTCACTTCTTCAGAGAAAAAAAACAAATACTGATATCTACCATGCTAAATGCATTAGAAATTAGACTTCAGGAATCTAGAGAGGAATTTATTACGAGATACAACATACCTGAGAGTTTTTTCAATATTAACAGAATACTAGCAAGGACATCAGAACAATTTGAAGCATTCTCCTTGAGTGGTATTGAACAGATTTATGAAAAGAATGTTCTAGATCTAAAAGACGAAGACATAATGAAAGACTACACAGATACCACCCTAAGCACCTATGCCGAAGGTACTTTTGAGTTCAAAACAGGTCTTTTTCTGCTAGACAAACAAGACACAGCTATCGAAATGATGACTGAAGTTTTTTATAAACTAGCAGTGGAATACAAACAACAGAGATTAGATAGTCTAAGAGATAGCGAAGAAAGAGATTTCTTTGAAGAACACTTTGTACCTGCCGCTCTAAAACAAGCTTTCTTCATAAAATTACAAACCTCTATTGAACAAGAAAGTCAAAATGGGACAAATAGAGAACGTAAAGATATCAGATCGATCCTAATGAGTAAAAGTACCGAAGAGTTCGCCTTAGAACAACTAAGAATTGTCGAATTTAACTTTAACAGATTTTACAGAAATCACAAATCAACAACTATCAATCGAGAGGACCACACTTTACTACGTAGATTATTAGACCAAAGAACAATAGAAAAACAAGCTGAAAAGGCTTTTAACAAAGAAAGAGATAAAAGAGAAAACAGCACTACAAGTCTTGATGGCTTATCTTGTGATAGCTCTGAATACGAATTGAGTGAAGACAACTTATCATTATCTGAAGAAGAGAATAATATTAACACACCTCAGATCGAAGATAAAACTTCTACCCAAAAGACATCGCCCTACGAAGAATACTGTAGCACTACAATTGAAAAAACAGCTCCCCAAAATGAAGAAGAAAAAAAGGAGGCAAAAGAAATAAAGCCAATAAGAATGAAACTAAGAAGAGGAAACTCCCTTTAATTTCGAAAGAACAGACAATAGATATTAAAATATAAGTAAGTACTCCTTTAAATTAAGACTATAAAAAGGGTTCAGCTTTAAAAAAGCTGAAC
>CAYYNF010000318.1:0-2535 GCA_964472695.1 uncultured Flavobacteriaceae bacterium | reverse complement strand
TTCTGCCTCAGATTTACATGGAAGAACACGTTTAGAGAAATATATAATTTTACCGAATTTAATCATTTCGTTAATCAGTCTACGATCTGATCTGTCATAAGCTAGGTATCTTGCCGCTATGGCTTGTGCGGCTTTCAATGTTATGGTTTGAGGTGTATAGTATTTTTTAATATAGCCAGGCATCTCTTGTCTATTTGGGGTGTAGGCTGCCGTACTGTCCATAAAGTATTCTAATCCTACTATTAATAAGCTGTCTCCATCTTCTAGGGTGAAACCTCCATACCCACTTACCATACTATAAACAGTAGGCACGTTAAATTCAGGATAAAATGTAGATATATTAGCAAATAGTTCGTCAAGCTCAGCTTTTTGAGACTCAAAGTGGGGGAATTGCTTGTTGACTTCAGCGAGTAAATCGTTCAGCTTTTCATCAGTACCTAATTTGTAAATACTTGTTCCTAGTTGGATTTTAGGCATTCCAGAAGACAGCAAATAATTGGTAAAGAGGTGATGATTATCTATAAATTGAATGGCATCTTCTGCAGTAGTAATGTTTCTGATTTCTAAATGCAAAGGTACATAGGGGGCATCGATTGAAATGTTGGAAGTATCCAATTCCTCGTTGCAATCTGTTGCGCAGCTACTCAGGCAAATAATCGCTACAAGTGCCAATAACCAATTCAAACCTCTTATTTTCATCTTCTCTTTAATACTAATTTATCTGGGCAAATGTAAAAATAAGTAATATCTTGTATGCTATTGCATAAACTAATCGATAATGAAAAAAATCTTATTGGCTGTTTCAGCTTTCATGCTTAGTTGTGGTGCCTTGTTCTCGCAGTTGGAGATAGGTATTCATGTTTCACCCACTATATCTACCACAAGAATCGCTACCAAAAGCGACGATTATACGTTCACCAAAAACAGATCTGGATTACGTTTTTGTGCTGGTCCTATTGTAGATCTTTTCTTAACAGATAATGTTGCTTTTTCTACAGGGTTATGGTATTCTTCCAAAAGAACTTCGGTGGCTCTTTCAGATAACGCTATAGATACTGCTTTTACTACAACCATTGATGGACAATATTTGCAAGTACCTATTTCATTCAAATTTCTTACTCAAGAAGTTACTACAGGGTTAAAATTGTTTGTTCAACTGGGAGCTACGTTGGATGTAAAAATTAGTGAAAAAGTTTATAGTGCTACATCTGGTGAAGAAGAGGTGCAAATTGCTTCTGCCGAAACACATACAAAATTTTACGATTCAGGGTTGTTTACTGCATTGGGTGTAGAATATAAAATAGGGCCTAAAAACAAGTTGTTTGGAGGATTTACATACAATAGAAGTTTTATAAATACACTTACGAAAGATACAGGAACTCCACTTAATAAAGACGTGGTAGCTTTGAACCCGGATATATTTGGTCTGATGGTAGGTTATAAGTTCTAAACTTTAGTGTAAACTGAAGTCAATCGTAATTGAGCCACGAATGAATTTATAATCATTCGTGGCTTTTTTTGTGAGTTAAAATTTAAAGCAATACCTTTTCGATTCATTAGAATTAACCAATTATTTCATGGAAAGATTAAAATTTAAGGGCGCAAAAGGGAAACACTTTTGGCTAGTTATCGGAAACATATTTCTGACGGTTTTAACATTAGGAATTTACAGTTCCTGGGCTTTTGTAAAAGAACAAAAGTATTTTAACGACAACACATACTTACTTCAAAGACCTTTTGGTTTTACTGGAACAGGAGGCGAACTATTTAAAATAGTTATTAAAGCTCTTATACTTATAGGTTTGGGTTATGCTGTCTTTTTTATAATTTTTCAGTTTGCTAAAGATCTTGTTTTTGTTGGGATGATGTCGTTGTATGTACTAATGTTCATAGCAATTATTATTACGATACACGATGGAATCAAATTTTTTATTGATTCTACTACGTGGGATCAACACAACTTCGAATATTCAGGAGATAAAGGGGAGCTGACAAAACTCTATGTAAAAGGGTTGGTCTTAACGATTTTAACATTGGGAATTTATGGTTTTTGGTTCAGATGTGAGTTTTATGATTTTTTATTGAGAAACACTAAGTACAAAAAAATACAGTTTGAAGATACTTCTACTGGTTCAGAGTATTTTTTATTGAACTTAAAAGGTATTTTTTTAACCTTAATTACTTGTGGAATTTATGGGTTTAAATTTTTCGCAGATTTGTATAGATACGACTTAGAAACAGTTAAAATCTATAATCAAGACGGAGAAGTTAAATTAAAGACCTCAATGACTGGGGTGGATGTCTTTAAATTGTTTATTGGGAATTATTTAATCATTTTATTCTCTTTTGGTATTGCTGCTCCTGTTGCTTTGTACAGAAGAGCTAAATTTTTAATTGAACATGTAGAGTTACACGAAGATTTATCAATTCTTTCAGATGATTCTGAATCAATCGAGAAACTAAACTTAGCTTAGTCGTATTAATATGATTTTCGCAATCTCGCCTAATGTCAAAATTGGGCGAGATTTTTTATTT
>CAYYNF010000317.1:0-2568 GCA_964472695.1 uncultured Flavobacteriaceae bacterium | reverse complement strand
ATTCTTGAATTAGGTGATGGTGTATTTGAAGTAAAATCAACTAATGGTGATACTCACCTTGGTGGTGATGATTTTGATTTGGTAATTATTGACTGGCTTGCAGAAGAGTTTTTGAAAGATGAAAATATTGATCTTAGAAAAGATCCGATGGCACTTCAAAGACTTAAAGAAGCTGCTGAAAAAGCTAAAGTTGAATTATCTAGCTCAACAAGTACTGAAATTAACTTGCCTTACATAATGCCTGTAGATGGTATTCCTAAGCACTTAGTAAGAACTTTATCTAGAGCACAGTTTGAGCAGTTAGCAGATGACTTGATAAGAAGATCTTTGGAGCCATGTAAGCAAGCAATTAAAGATGCTGGAATTTCTGTTTCAGAAATTAGTGAAGTAATTCTAGTTGGAGGTTCTACACGTATTCCTAGAATACAAGAAGAAGTTGAAAAATTCTTTGGTAAGAAACCATCGAAAGGTGTTAACCCTGATGAAGTTGTAGCAATTGGTGCTGCTATTCAAGGTGGTGTATTAACTGGTGAGGTTAAGGATGTTCTTCTTTTAGATGTTACGCCTCTTTCTTTAGGAATTGAAACTATGGGTGGTGTATCTACTAAATTGATAGAGTCAAACACTACTATCCCAACTAAGAAAAGCGAGGTGTTCTCCACTGCGGCTGATAATCAACCTTCTGTTGAAATTCATGTGTTACAAGGGGAGCGTCCTATGGCAAAAGACAATAAAACAATTGGTCGTTTCCATTTAAGTGATATTCCACCAGCGCCAAGAGGAGTTCCTCAAATAGAAGTTACATTCGATATTGATGCAAATGGTATCTTAAATGTGTCAGCAAAAGACAAAGGTACTGGAAAAGAACAAAATATCCGTATTGAAGCTTCTTCTGGTTTAACAGACGAAGAAATCGAAAAGATGAAGAAAGAAGCAGAAGCAAATGCTGAAGCTGACAAAGCAGAAAAAGAAAAAGTTGAGAAAATCAACGCTGCTGATTCTTTAGTATTTACAACAGAAAAGCAGTTGAAAGAATACGGCGATAAATTGTCTGAAGGTAATAAATCGGCGATCGAGTCTGCATTGAACGAACTAAAAGAAGCGCATAAAAGCCAAGATATTGCTGCGATTGACACAAAAATTGAAGCATTGAATAAGGCTTGGGAAGCTGCATCTCAAGAGATTTATGCTGCTCAACAAGCGGCTGGTGGAGATGCAAGTGGTGCTCCTAATGAGCAAGCTGATGCTTCTTCTGCTAATAGTAAAGCAGGTGATGCTACCGAAGATGTAGATTTTGAAGAAGTTGAAGAAGTGAAGTAATTTTAATTAAAGTTACTCTTATTTTAAGAAAGGAAACATTTGCAAAAGTGTTTCCTTTTTTTTGTACCATAAAACCGTTGCAAGACAGGCAGACTTGAAAAATAGTCATTAGGTTGTTATTTTAAGCTATGCAAAGACAAACACTACCCAGCTTAGCAGATAGCATGTGTTATTTACGTTTATGTAAAATCAAAAAGGCATTTTTCACTCAAATCAACAGTCTATTAGATTGGAATTCTATTAGCAATGTTATTTCTACTCATTACCAAAAAAAGATTGTTTTACGGTTGTTTAAGATCAGTACCATCTGAATAAAATTAAAAAAATACCTTAGAATGTCAGAGAGTACAAAAGCTCAGGATTTTGCAACGATTTTGATATCTTGTTCTACTTTATCTGAATTGAGTAATAGGAATTGCAATAAAAGATTTAATTCGGTTTTTGAAGCTTTAATTAATCAGAGTAGAGTTCATTACGAAGATACCTTGAGAAAAGGCATATTGACGTCTTTTTAGCATTGATCATGTATGTTGAAAGGTGGAAAGACCACAGACAGTTGTATCATGCCGACGACTAAGAAACAGATAGCTCAACCTTACTTCGAGTGACTGAGTAAGCTCACGTTACAAAAAGCTAAGAAAGAGACTGATTTTTCTGTGAAGCTTGTTTTAATACCTCTTGATATTCTTTGTCAGTAAGATCTCTGAACATATAATGTATAGGGTTTACTTTTTCACCATTTTTAATCACTTCATAGTGTAGATGTGGTGCTGTAGATGAACCACTATTTCCAACATATCCAATAAGTTCACCTTTTCTTACCTTTTGTCCCACTTTAACGATGTATTTCTGCATATGTGCATACTTGGTTTTATAACCATAACCATGATTTATTTCGACTTGTCTTCCATAACCACCGTAACTATATTTTACCATGGAGACAGTTCCATTTCCAGAAGCATAAATAGGTGTGCCTCTAGGAGCTGAAAAATCAAGACCTGCATGCATTCTCCAAACCTTATGAATTGGGTGTAAACGCATTCCAAAACCAGAAGCAATTCTGTTCATGTCTTTTTTGGCAACTGGTTGTATGGATGGAATGTGAGAAAGCATTTTTTCTTTATTCTTGGCCATTTCCAGTATTTTGTCATAAGACTTTGTTTGCAGATACATTTTTCTTTTTATCTCATCTATCTTTTTAAGTTTACTTAAGACAATGTCTTCATAGTTTAAGTTTTTATTTAATAG
>CAYYNF010000316.1:0-2583 GCA_964472695.1 uncultured Flavobacteriaceae bacterium | reverse complement strand
TTAGATATGTTAACACCTTCCTTTTTATTACAAGAAACTAGGAAAATAAAGGACAATGTAAAAACTATTTTAACACACTTCATATTATTTTTTATTCCTAAACTTATTAGCTATTTCATGTTGATTTGAACGCCATTCTATTGTCTTGTAATTTCGCAAATCTTCTTTTGTAGATAACCTTTCTGGGTATGGATTCACAGACCCACTCTTGCTAAAAAGACCGGGTGGTTTATATTTATGAAGCAACGTATCCGCATATTCCCTATACGGATTCTGATGTACTGCTTTATGAATAACATTAATTCGATCATTTTTAAACTCAGTAGGCCTTGGAATGCCACCACCTCCACTACCACCTTCTTTTTCATAAGTACCAAAAACTGAATTGTCATTTAAGCTAGGCATAGTTTCTGGTCCAAAAACCTCTGCTAATTCTTCGACTTCTTTTGGATCTATGTGTTCCATAATTTTTTTCTCTAGCCAAGTTGGTGCTCTTACTTTTTTTTCTGAATCTCTATTTGGAAATAAGTCGTAAATTATTTGTTTTTTTTCTTCTGAAGTTTTTGCTTGTGAAAATTCTCGCTCTAGCGATTTTTCTGTAACATAAGGGATATTCAAAACTTGACCTTCTTCTATATGATGTTCATTATCAATACCAACTTGAATATCATTGCCGTCACGTCCTTTATAAGGATTAGCTTCTAGAATATCTTTTTTAGTTACTCCAACAAAACGTCTTGCGATCCCCTCCAAGGTATCATATGTATCTTCACAATCGAAACTTCCACGGGTTACAGTATAAGAACCGGCATGTTTTGATCCTTCTTCGTTTGGATAAAAGAAATTCATCGCATTCTTTTCCAACCCTTTGTCACCAGGCATAAGTTTTTCAGTTGTATGATTTGTCTTTTTCCCTATATGTTCGCTTCTATGAGGTTTAGGACCTCCTTCACCTCCCGTACTCTCCCCATTAATATCTTGGAACATGATAGGATTATTATCCGCATAGCAGTAGGAAGACTGATGTACAGTGCTTGGAGCTTGGGGATCAGTAGAATAAAACCGTAGTGTCCACGTTGCATAATATCTCGCTCCATAGTAGTACAGTCCACTCTCCTCATCCTTTTCCTTGCCATTGTATCTATACCTCTTCTTCGCATAGCTACCAAAGCTCGTCCCGCCAAAAGGATAGTACTCCTCCCTATTCACCAACACGCCATTCACATCAGAATACAAAGAACCGTTGCCGAGGTGATCTTCATGACAATACTTAATGGCAGCCGTAGTATCGCCCAAATCATCTCCCTGTCGTAAGGTAGCAATTCTTGATGAACCATCCAAGATATGAATGAGACTTTGTTCTTTTGTCTCGCTTGGTGTTACCTTTTTGGTGTATTCAAACACCCCATCGATATAAGTCGTTGCTGTATAGTTATTCGTACCTGTTTTGACGAGCTTCTTCACCCTACTGCCTCCACTATCGTAGAGATAACGCGCGTATTTGCTAATACTATCGCCTGCTTTGATGTAAAAAGCACGGAGGTTATCGCCTGCGTCCCACTCAAAATACCTACTTTCCCCCTCTTGGGTGATGTTGCCGTTCACGTCGTGTTGATAGTGATGAGTGATGAGTGATGAGTGTTGAGTGGAATAGCTCTCTAATTGATTGGTATTTACTCCGTAACTAAATGTTTTGGTAAAGTTAGCTGAGTTTTCTGCACTTAAAACTGTATGCTTTTGACTTTGTATGTTCCCCATTTTGTCATAGGCATAATGACGCGTATATCCTCTAGCTAGTGTATGGTCGTCTGGTCTATGCGTATCATCCCACGGTTGTGCCGCTGTTTTAGCCGTTTCTCTTCCTGTAGCAGATAATAGCCTGTAAATCGCATCGTAGCTAAATTCTCTGCTTAGTTCATCCGGATTTGCGCCGTAGCCACTCTTAGGTGTTTTGTCATGAATCTTACGGATGTTACCACTCAAGTCGTATCGGTAGGCATAGTCTTGAAGCGTAGTACCAGCCTGTGCTTGGTAAATCACTTGATTCGGTATGCTCGTATCTTTACTGTATTGCTCCGTCTTAAGCCTTTTGAGCCAAAAAGTAGTATCGTCATAAGCATAGCGCGTCATGGTGTTGTTACCTAGTGCCATGAGAATTCGCTGCCCTCTAGCATTATAGGCGATGCGGTCGATATAAGTAGTACCATCTAGTTGTACTGACTCCAATGCTCCGCTACGGTTGTATTCAGTGGTGAATACTTTGCGCTCACCTTCTAGGTCTTGAGGGAGAGTCATGTGAGTTACTCGGTTTAATGCGTCGTATTGGCTGTCGAAGACGAATAATGTTGGATCTAGTTGTGTGGTATCAAAACTTTCCCAATCGATAGTGCTATTCTCTTGTCTATCGTCTTGTGTCTGTAGTCTATTGATGATCGTATCATCAGAGATCACCTGCTTGGTTTTAGAAAGTAAGTTTCCTTTGAAATCGTAATTGTCAAAAGTAGTAATCCCCGTTTCATCTTTTTGAGCTACTAATTTCCCTATGTAGTTTCTCTCTTTCTTTTCTGTTTCGCTGAGATTCGT
>CAYYNF010000315.1:0-2596 GCA_964472695.1 uncultured Flavobacteriaceae bacterium | reverse complement strand
CCCAAAACCTTAAACTTTTGAATTACAGTTTGCATTTAGTTTAAACAAGCTCTTAAACTATTACTCCGTAATTACGAATTTCTTATTCGTTCTAAAAATATGTTTCCATTCTGGGCTATATAATTGAGAACGATTTTTACGTGCTCCGATAGCAGGACCAACCACAATTAAAACAGTTCTTGTTTTCTTACTTTTCTTGACAATTTCAGCCAAATTTTCAAGTTTTCCTTGAAATATTTCTTCGTCTTTCCAAGATATTCTATACGTAACCGCTACTGGTGTAGCTGCATCAAAATGTTCTAGTAACTGTGCTTCTACTTTTTTAGCGATTCCAGCACTTAAAAAGATACACATCGTAGCATTTGTAGCTGCAAAGGCTGAAATACTTTCTTTAGAAGGCATTGGTGTTTTTCCCTCTCCTCGGGTCAATACTATAGATTGTACTACTTCTGGAATAGTAAACTCCGATTTTAAAAGCGCAGCAGCAGCACTAAAAGCAGAAATACCAGGAACAATAAAATACTCCATTTCTAATTCATCAAAAATGGTCATTTGTTCTTGGATCGCCCCATATAAGGACGGATCTCCAGACTGTAAACGTACAATAGCATTTCCTTTATGGTAATGTTCTTGCATGATGGCAACTTGTTCTTCTAGAGTCATCATCGCCGAATTCCTTACCACTGCACCTGGTTTACACCAACTCGTCATTTCTTCTGGAATTAAACTCCCTGCATATAATACACAATCGGCATTTTCTAAGTATTGTTTCCCTTTAACAGTAATTAATTCTTCGTCACCAGGACCAGCACCAATAATAGCTATAGCAGCTCTTCGCTCTGATTGCACATCAAGAGCTACAGAAAAAGTAAACTTATCATTATTTTCTAAATGAATTTTTTGTTTTTCAATAAGTAAGTTGCTATTTCCAGAAAGTAATAATGCACAAGATTCCGATACCCCATCAACTCCGATCTTCGATTGCACCATTTCGCTAGGATTAGGCACTGATACCGTGTCAATTGCTACAGCTGTGAAAGTTTTAAAAGGAATACTATGATTGTTACTAAAATCTAAATATGCCTGCTGCTTTGCTTTTATAGTAATCGAGCCTATGTTTTTAATTGCTGAAAATTGAATTTTTCGAATATGTAATTCTTGTTTTAATTGATTTTCAAAAAGTAAACTATCCAGACTTTTTGAGCAACCTGTACCTATAGAAAGTACCTTTGGAATATAGCACAAAGTAGGAATAGGTATCGAGTCATATACCTTATAACTCACTATTATACAGAGTTCATATTTTGAAAAATCAATCGTATCCTGATTATAAAAAATCGAAACAAAATCAGGACAAGTTTGCTCTAGGTGTTGTGTACCTTTATCTTTAATATCTAATACTAAAGCCGTAGGTTTATTATTTACAAATAAAGCCATTGTTTTATTCATGGGTAACGAACTTTCTGTTTGCCATCCAAAAGAAACTCCTAAAGTGTCCAATGCCCAAATATTTTGCACATCACTTGATGTAGATATGATAGGCTGAGCTCCTAAAACTGCGGCTATTTTTAGAGCAAAATCATTAGCTCCCCCCTTATGACCACTCAATACCGACTGTACATTTACCCCTAAATCATCTACCGAAACCACAGCTGGATCTGTATTTTTATCTTTTATATAAGGAGCAATTAAACGTACACAAATCCCCAGTGCGGTAACAAAACAAATTCCGTCTAATTTAGAAAAATTTGTTTCTAAGTAACTGGATAAAGAAGATACTTTGGATAAGTGCTCATTTTCGATGGACAAAGGGGTTACCACCACAGACTTTGGAAACTGTTTTTGAATGGTAAGTGCTTGTTCTACTCCTTTTTCTGTAACTACTATTATGGCTATCTTTTTCATCTATTTATTTTCTGCAGTGTGAATACTAATGGTATTGTGCTTGTTAAACTGTATGGTTTGTGTACTTATCGTATAATTTAAATTAGAAAGTACTTTAATAAAAGTTTCGCTACTGATTTGTTGTACGGCATTAATCACAAAACGAACCTTTGAGTTTAGTTGGTGTATGATGTTAATTAATTCTTCTAATCTACCCCCATGTCCTCCAATAAAAACTACATCTGGAACAGGATACTTTTCCAAATCGAGATTAAAAAAATCAGCAATAACTATCTCGATACCTGGCACAGAAAAACGTTCTGTATTTTGTTGAATAATTGCCTTACAGGCTTTACGCTTTTCAAATGCAATGACTTTTAAATGGGCAAACTGCTGTTTGACCTCAATAGACACCGAACCTGTACAAGAACCTATATCCCAAAAGACACTTTTGTTAGCTAAAGCTAAAGCACTCATCGTAGCCAAACGAATAGGCATTTTAGTAATCATATTAGACCTATGCTCCAAATGAATAAAAGCCTGATCTGAAATTCCAAATGTTTTCTCTTTTAGCTTTATTTGTTTTAACAACACACAATTTAAAGGATGATGTACGCTAGTGGTACACGAGATCAAATCCAGTTGTTCTATGCGTTCTTGGTCTGCATCTAAACATTCTCCAATGGTAATACTATAATTATCAAAACCATAC
>CAYYNF010000314.1:0-2607 GCA_964472695.1 uncultured Flavobacteriaceae bacterium | reverse complement strand
AAAAAAATAGCTGAAAAATCATTTAGTGTAACCGTAACTGAAGACCAAGTGACACTACCTGGAATCGTATCTCGTAAAAAACAGATTATTCCTGCTCTATAAACAATTATTATTAGTAATGAGTTTATATTTTGTTATATATACTGACTCACAACTAATAATGTTTTCATGATCGTTATTACAAACACTACCCACAAGTGATTTTAATTCAATTGTGGGTTTTATTTTATGGAGATTAAAAACTCTAGAATACTATAAATTCAACCATCTACTTCTTAATCTTTTCTGAATTGAAGTAAGCTCATTTTCATTAATAGATTCAATACTCGTACTGGTAATAAAAGGGGGAGCTATAATTTTAGTAGAAGTTGTAAACTCTACTCCACCACGATTAATTGTCATTTGTATCTGTTCTCCTTTCTTCCATTTACGAGATGTTAAAAAAAGTTCTCTAATGTTATCTAAATTGAATTTTCGATTGTTGATACTTACTAAGATATCATTGGGTTGTATCTTAAGATCTGTCAGAAAGCTATTATATTCATGATTACTATTGAAATAAATACGGTTATGTATTTTGTCTGGAGAAATATAAGGATCGTACTTATTTATAAAATAACCTGTCTCAATTTTACTTTGCTTAAGCTGTAAACCTACTTTTAATAAATATTTATTATAATCGATAGGAGTACCACCTACAACATGTTTATTTAGGAAAAATTCAACATTAGGAGCTGTTAAATCACCTATAATTCCGATTAATTCATCATCTTGAAAAGGGGTATTATTTCCATATTTCTTAGAGAGTGCTTCCATCAAGTCGATAATTCCTTTTTTCCCCTGAGTATTTTCTCTAATAAGAATATCTATACACATAGATATTAACGCTCCTTTTTCATAGATATTCATGTAATTATCTTTATAAGGAGACTCGAGGATATTAGCACTCATCTCAGTGAAAGACATGGTTTTATCATACCTATTTTTATTTTCTAACTTGGTGTAAATACGATTATAGAACTCTGTTTCATCTATTAATCCCTCATAGACTTGGAATAATTGAGCAAAGTACTCAGTAGTTCCTTCATACATCCAAAGGTGCTTCGACATGGAAGTAGAAGAACTATTATAGTCAAAATTTTGAATTTCTTCAGAATGTATGTTTAAAGGTGTTATAATATGAAAGAATTCATGAGCAACAATATCTATTAAGTTTTCTTGTAATAAATCCTCAGATAATATTTCAGGTAAAACAACTACTGTTGAATTATTATGTTCCAAAGCACCAAAACCTTGTGCATCCTTTTCATCTGCTGTAGATAAATATAATAGAACACTATATTTCTTCGTGCTATTTATATTTCGCATGAAGTTTTTTTGTGCTATCATCATTTTCTTTAGGGTAGGTAATAAACTTTTAGCTTTATGGATACCATTCGGAGAATACACACTAAAAAGAACCTCCATATCATCCACTTTAAAAGATATATTATCTAGTTTTCCATAGATTATAGGTTCATCTATTAGGTCTGAATAACGATTATATAAATACTGGTCAATTTCAAAATTACCTTCTTCATATCTTCTAAATTCACTTGATGTAGCAACATCTATATTTTTATGATGTTTAACCTTTAAACTGTAAGTTTTATTCATCGAGTCTGAAAAATACCCAACGAATCCATGTAAATTAAGTATATAATTTTGATCTTTTATAATATTTGTTCCTGCAGGAGAAAAAATACGCGTATTTTCGTCGGTACTCCATTCCTCATCAAAAGTATCATCTACTAAATAGTTAATATGATCTAATTGTTTCGCATTTTGTATACGCCAAGTATTTACAGAAATCTTACTAACAGGCAAATACTCCCCTCTCTTATCATAAGCTTTTAGTTCTTTTATATACCTACCATAGTTATAATTATCATATGTACCAGGTATAATCTTAGGTATAAAAAAATCTATACTATCTTTACTAACAACTAATTTTTTGATATAAACATTAACTTGATCACCTGTTGTGTTACTAAGGTCTATTAGAATATCGTTTCCTATTTTAGTAATTTGTCTTTGTGGTATACTTTTACATGAAACCACTAATAGGATGATTGCGATATATTTGAAACAAAGATTTAAATTCATTTGTTGTTACTATAGGGAACGAATTAAGCATAGGTATTAATAAAGTTGGCAACACCGTTATCGGTATTTTTATCCGTAGTATATTTTGCTATAGCTTTTACCTCTTGACGAGCATTATCAACAGCAACTCCAATACCAACAGCTTCTAACATTTCAATATCATTATAATTATCACCAAAGGCCGCTGTGTTACAAAGCTGACATTCTGGATAAATATGCTCAAGTATATAATTTACTGCTGTTTCTTTTGAAATTGTTTTAATAGCAATCTCAATATAGGTATCTTTTGAACGGTACAATTGTAGCTGATTATCATAATGTTTTGTGAGATAGTTATAAATTGCATCAATTTTATCTACATCTCCCATACACATAATTTTATGTGCCCCTTTACTTTCCTTTTTCCAAAGTTCAATGACTGCCTCATTAGATTTGAAGATAGGTTCAGTCTTAGTATTATTC
>CAYYNF010000313.1:0-2633 GCA_964472695.1 uncultured Flavobacteriaceae bacterium | reverse complement strand
TTTCAATTAAACATTCAGCTCCCATTTTAGCGATAAACTTATTAGGGTCTGAATCATCTAAATAATAATTATCCTCAGGTAATTCATCTGTAATGTTTAGATATTCTTCCTCTGTTAAGAAATCCATCTCCTTAATAGGCTCTCCCTCTGCATTTTTAGCTACCCCTGGTTGAATAACTACATAACGCTCATAATAGATAATCATATCAAGCTTCTTCGATGGAAGCCCTAATAAATATCCTATTTTATTTGGTAAAGAACGGAAATACCAGATATGAGCTACAGGAACTACTAAGTTAATATGCCCTACTCTATCTCTACGTACTTTCTTTTCTGTAACCTCTACACCACAACGATCACAAACGATTCCTTTATAACGAATACGTTTGTACTTACCACAGGCACATTCATAATCCTTAACAGGTCCGAAAATTCTTTCACAAAAAAGTCCATCACGTTCAGGCTTGTGCGTTCTATAATTAATCGTTTCTGGTTTTAATACTTCTCCATATGAAGCGTCTAATATTGACTCCGGAGAAGCCAAACCAATCGAAATTTTATTAAATTTCTTTACTTGGTTTCTATCATTATTTCTTGCCATAATAAATGGTACTTAAGAATGTTAATGTTTTAAATATTGGTGCTACACAAAATAGCCAAAATAATCACCTTTAAATATTAGTCTTCAAGACGAATATCTAAACCTAATCCTTTCAGTTCGTGCATCAATACATTGAATGATTCTGGAATTCCTGGCTCTGGCATAGTTTCACCTTTCACAATACTTTCGTATGTTTTAGCTCTACCAATAACATCATCTGACTTCACTGTAAGAATCTCACGTAAAGTACTTGATGCACCATAAGCTTCAAGAGCCCAAACTTCCATCTCTCCAAAACGCTGCCCTCCGAACTGTGCTTTACCTCCAAGTGGTTGCTGAGTAATTAATGAATATGGTCCAATAGAACGTGCGTGCATTTTGTCATCAACCATATGCCCTAGCTTTAACATGTAGATCACCCCTACTGTTGCTGGCTGATCAAAACGATCACCTGTTCCTCCATCATACAAATGAGTATGTCCAAACCTTGGGATTCCTGCCTCATCAGTAAGCTTGTTGATCTCATCTAAAGATGCTCCATCAAAAATTGGAGTAGCATATTTCTGCCCTAACTTCTGACCTGCCCAACCTAATACTGTTTCATAAATCTGCCCAATATTCATACGTGAAGGTACCCCTAATGGATTCAATACAATATCTACTGGTGTTCCATCTTCTAAGAATGGCATATCTTCTTGACGCACTATACGAGCAACAATACCCTTATTACCGTGACGTCCTGCCATTTTATCTCCCACTTTTAATTTACGCTTTTTAGCTACATAAATCTTTGCAAGCTTTAAAATACCCGATGGTAACTCATCTCCTACCGAAATCGTAAACTTCTCTCTTCTTAAACTACCTTGAAGATCATTTTCTTTAATCTTATAATTGTGTAGTAAGTCAGCTACTAATGCATTTAAGTCCTTGTCTGTAGTCCACACTCCTTTAATTAAGTGTGAATAATCATCAATACTATTTAACATTTTAAGCGTATACTTCTTACCTTTTGGAAGTACCTCTTCTCCTAAGTCATTCGAAACTCCTTGTGAAGTTTTCCCTCCTATAATAGTAAATAGCTTCTCTACTAACTGAGACTTCAATTGTTCGAATTTAACTTCGTACTTAGCTTCTAAATTAGCGATCTCTTCTTTATCCTGAGCTCTCTTACGCTTATCTTTTAATGCTTTTGAGAATAACTTTTTATCGATAACTACACCGTGCAATGAAGGAGAAGCTTTCAATGAAGCATCCTTAACATCACCTGCCTTATCACCAAAAATAGCTCGTAATAATTTTTCCTCTGGAGTAGGATCTGACTCTCCTTTTGGAGTAATTTTACCTATAAGAATATCACCAGGATTTACTTCTGCACCAATTCTAATCATTCCATTTTCATCAAGATCCTTAGTGGCATCTTCTGAAACATTAGGAATATCATTAGTAAGTTCCTCATTTCCTAGCTTTGTATCTCTTACCTCTAAAGAATACTCATCAATATGTATTGATGTGAAGATATCTTCTCGTACTACTTTTTCAGAGATTACAATAGCATCCTCAAAGTTATATCCTTTCCAAGGCATGAATGCTACCTTCATATTACGCCCAAGAGCTAACTCTCCATCTTCAGTAGCGTAACCTTGACATAATACCTGTCCTTTTGTTACACGATCTCCTACTTTTACGATAGGTTTCAAGTTAATACTAGTTCCTTGGTTCGTTTTTCTAAACTTAATAAGTTTATACTTTTTAGAATCTCCGTCAAAACTTACTAATCTTTCTTGATCAGTTCTATCGTACTTAATAGTAATATGATTTGCATCAACATACTCAACAATACCCTCTCTTTCAGCATTTATAAGTACTCTAGAATCCGAAGCTACCTGGCGCTCAAGACCCGTACCTACAATAGGTGAATCTACCCTTAATAATGGTACTGCCTGACGCATCATGTTTGATCCCATCAAGGCACGGTTCGCATCATCATGCTCTAAGAATGGAATTAAAGAAGCTGATATAGACGAAATCTGAT
>CAYYNF010000312.1:0-2635 GCA_964472695.1 uncultured Flavobacteriaceae bacterium | reverse complement strand
CAACAGGGCTTGTTCATAAAATACTAGCTAAAGCTGAACAAGCCTTGTTTTTATCCATGAATAAAATTTCTCTTATTTGATTAAAATTCCCTTTAATCTCACTCTTGTACAATAGATTTAAAACCATAGTAAGAACACTAGATACAGTTCTTTGTAAGTTGTTTTTAAATGATTTAAGATGGTCTTCTCCAAAGTTTACATCTCTAATTCTATTATTCACTTCAACACACCAGTGATTTCTAATAGCTGACGTAAACTCCTTAATAGCTGTAACTTGATTTGAAATGTAGTAACTAATTTCAGTAGATGTTTTACCTGTTTTCAGTTGATTTCGTTTACGTGTCACTTTAACTAATGTAGCGAGTCCAGTTGTACTCCATTTACGGTGTACATCATTACCTTTTATATTGTATAATTCATAATGACGATTATCAATACGTCCATGACCTTTCTCTAAAGTAGTGTGATTAGCTGTAGAATTTGATACCTTAGTTTTACAATATAGGTCTTCAAGTAATTCCTTTTGATTCGATTTTATCTGAACTAAGTATTTACCACCTTTTGAAGCTATTTTTTCAAGTAAAGAATGTGAATTATGCAATGCATCTAAGGTGTATTTTTTTCCATTTAGGGAATCACAATTATCTATATAACTACTTATTACATTCTTCTTTGAATCTTTTCTTCCACAATAAAGCCCAATAACTTCAGACTCTTTGTTGTCGTGATTCACCTTCAAAACGATGTTTTCTGCTCTCTTTCTCCAATTACTCCATCAATATTACCTCGTAATTCTTTTCCATCTAAGGCTTCCCAAACATCTTCAAGACTATCAGACATAGAAGACGAAATAAAATCATTAAAACTATGGTAGTCAAAACTATTTAATACTCTTATTAATTGTGATCTGCTTATACATCTACTACTACAGGAGTTACATTCCAACTTAATATCGTCATCATAATTAGTCATTAAACGATGGATGTATGATAATGTTACCTTACCTACAGAACGTAATAACGACAATGAAAATAAAGTAATAATAAATGCTAATTCATGTTTTTTACCTCGATTATCTCTGGTATCCTTAAGTTTTGATTGTAGATTATTGTAATAAGTTATAATTTCGTTTTTTGAGAATCGATCATAATTTATATGTTTAAGAGTTTATCCAAATATATAATAAATGTTCGATTCTCTTTTTTTATGAACAAGCCCTGTAGCGAACAATTAATCCAGTATATTATATGAAGTTTTTTCATAACTTGTGTTATATGCTGTATAATATATCAATAAATATAAGTTGAATTATGAAAAACTTATTACTAAGTATTTTGTTAAGCTGTTGTGGAATATATGCACAGCAGGGACATGAGATTTCTTTAAAAATAAAGAATTATAAACAAGGGGTTGCCTTACTGGCATATCACAATGGTACAAAGCAGTATTTGGTGGATAGTCTTTATGCAGATGCTTCGGGGAAGTTTATAAAGAAAGATACAGTTCCTTTACCATTAGGAATGTATCGTATATTTTTTCCTGAGTTGAAAAAGTCTTTCGATTTACTTTTGGATAGAGAAGATCAGTATTTCTCTTTAAAGTCGGACACTACGGATCTTGTGAAGCATATGTCTGTTTCGGGGAGTACTGCAAATAAAACCTTTTACAATTATTTAAATTTCATAGAAAGGAAACGTTCATCAATTGAACGTATTAGTCGGCGTATCGTTCTTTTGGAAGAAGATAGTATTACCCATGCCAAAAAGATTATTAAGGAAGATAAAAATTTAGAGACTATAAATAGAGAGGTACGTGATTATCAAGACAAGCTTATCGCTAAGGATTCTGAAAGCTTTATAGCTAAAATCATTGATATTAATCTGCCTGTAGAAATTCCTGAAAAATTACAGGATAAAGAAGTTGATAAATATGAGTTTTATAAGAAGCATTTTTTTGATAAAGTACCTTTTGATGATGTACGTTTTGCACGTACAGGATTACTTATACCTAAGGTTGACCATTATCTTAGTGACAAACTTACGGTACAGCATCCCGATTCGGTTACTGTTGCGGTGGATCATGTTTTAGCATTGGCTCGACAAAATAATAATATCTATAAAAGTGTAGTGCTACATTTACTTAATAGTTATAAGAAGCCGAAAAAAGCCTGTATGGATAAGGTTTATGTACATATAGCAGATACTTATTTTAAGAATCAAGAGATTGATTGGCTTACAGAAAAACAACTAAAGCGTATTAGTGATGATGCGAATGATATGCGTAAGTCCTTGTGTGGGAAGATTGCACCTGATATGAATATGGAGATTATAGATAATAAGAAGGTTCTAGATAAGGTTAGTTTACATAGTGTACAGGCAAGGTATACTGTTGTTTTTATATGGAATCCTGATTGTGGGCATTGTAAAAAGGCAGCTCCTAAATTATTAGATTTCTATGATAAGTTTAAGGATAAAGACCTGGAGATCTATGCAGTTTGTACTAAGAATTATCAAGAAAAAGATGATTGTTTCAATTTTATAAAGAAAAGAGGTTTAGACAAGTGGATTAATGTAGTGAGTCCTCAGGAGGGGTCTCGATATGTATTTGATTATAATATTCATACTACTCCTAAAAT
>CAYYNF010000311.1:0-2640 GCA_964472695.1 uncultured Flavobacteriaceae bacterium | reverse complement strand
GAATTTTTAGAATTAAAAGGTTTATATAGTAGCTCCTTAGAAGGAGCCTCAGTACTCTCTCAAGAACAAATAGATATCATATTTTTAGATGTTGAAATGCCTGAAATGACAGGCTTAGAATTACTTAAGTCTTTCGACAGCTATCCGCAAATAATACTAGTAAGTTCAAAAGAGTCATATGCCATAGAAGCATTTGAATACGAAATAGTTGACTATCTATTAAAACCAATAGATGATTATTCTCGTTTTCTAAAATCAGTATTGAAAGCTCAAAAAAGAATTCTAGAAAAAACAGAAAAGCTTATTGAATCAGAAAATCCAAATAACGTATTTATAAAAGTTGATTCATTATTAGTTAATTTCAATTTAAAAGACATACTCTGGGTAGAAGCATATGGTGATTATGTGAAAATCCATACAGAAGAAAAATATTTTGTAGTTTACTCTACCATGAAAGCAATGTGCGATAAACTACCAGATAAAGATTTTGTTAGAGTACATAGATCATATATAGTTCGTCTCGATCAAATCAAAAATATAGATCTAACCAACCTACAAGTCCATAAAAAAATTATTCCGATTAGTAACAGTTATAAAGCAGCATTAATGGATCGTGTCAAGTCACTTTAACATGAATAAAAATAAAAAAAACAGGTCAGGTATAGTATATTCTACAAACGACAACTTCGAGTATAGTTACGATCAAGAAGAACCGCAGACAATAGAAAATTCTGAGCAAAATCTCAAAATTCATCTTGAAAGGTACAAAGGAAATAAAGCAGCATCAGTAATCAAGGGGTATGTAGGTTCAGAAAATGATCTTAAAGATTTAGCAAAAAAACTGAAATCAAGTTGTGGAGTGGGAGGTTCAGCCAAAAATGGTGAGATAATTATACAAGGAGATCACAGAGATAAAATCCTAAAGCTACTTCTTGACGATAACTATAAAGCAAAAAAAGCTGGTGGTTAATTACAGCCAGTTCGCAGAATATTTCAGGTTTGATGAGTCGCGTTAGGGATAGAAGCGGCATCCTTTTTGCCTAAAAGCAAAAAAGATACAGCGCCGTGCCTGCGGCAGGCAGGAAGGGAACGCCCAAATACTATTTACTTCTTTTCTATACCTTTCTAAGCCGAAGAAGGACTAATCTTTCTTTATAGCTTTCGTTGAGTAAAAGCTACCTACAAATCCTTCGCTTTCATTGTGTGACCTATCCAACGATCTCACAACATAAATACAATCCTGCTTATTATTAGATAAATCTAAATAAAAAGTCTCCTTCGTAATACTCAAAATATACTTAGGATCATCAAAGTCAATGGAAGAACTGTTAGGAAACTTATAAATAATATATTGATAAGCCTCATCTTCATCATCAGCTTTCTTAGGAGTAGACCAACTTAAATTATTGAAAGTTTCTTCAGTTTCAATAATCAAAGACTCGGGACAATTAGGAGGGATAGAGTCAAGCCAAGGCATCTCTGGTTGTAGAGAAAGATATCTGAAATAATTAGACTTTAAACTATCTCTAATATTCCAAGGGTTAGCACTATAATTCAATGCACGGTAAAGAGAAATCCCATTCGTTTCATCATTCAATCTATTAATAGAAATCTGATCAGTCAATTCTTTAGGGCTATCCCAGCCAGACGCTTTACCATCTGCCAGTTTATAAAGCGCATGACCAGTATAAACATGCCTTCCAAAAGCATTTTCAGACCACCACTTTTCCAAAGTCTTAAAATCAGCAAATCGATGCCCAATTCTATGGTATAGCTGTGGAGCCACATAATCAATCCAACCATTCTCCAGCCAAAGTCGAACATCAGCGTACAAATCATCATAAGCAGATTGAGCACCATAAGTATTGGAGCCATTTACAGGATCATTACCTTCATGTCTCCATACTGCAACAGGGCTAATTCCAAACTTCACAAAAGGCTTTATTTCTTTTATACCAGTATTTACTTCCTTTATCAATTTATTAATATTATCCCTTCTCCAATCCTCCTTACTCAAATCATTTTTATTACTTTGGAAAAAACTATTATTATCATCAATTAATTCACTCCCAACCTCATAAGGGTAAAAATAATCATCAAAATGAATCCCATCAATATCATATCTAGTAGTAATATCATTAACCACCGAAACAATATAGTCTCTCACTTCAGCAATACCAGGGTCTAGATAAATAGTATTAGCATATTGAAAACACCATTTCTTTTCCTTTTTGCTAATATGTTGCTTGCTTACACTGCTAAAATCCACGTGAGACACAGCTCTAAAAGGATTAACCCAAGCATGAAACTCAATATTACGTTTATGGCACTCCTCAATCATAAACTCCATAGGGTCCCAAAAAGGTTCAGGAGCCTTCCCTTGTTTACCAGTAAGCCATTGAGACCAAGGCTCAATCTCACTTGCATAAAAAGCATCAGAAGCATTTCGGACTTGTACATAAAGTGTATTAATATGACAATCAGCAGCCATTGTAACAAGTCTAACAAACTCGGCTTGCTGTTCTTCAGGTTTAGCATAGCGAGAGCTAGGCCAATCTAAATTATGAATAGTAGAAACCCATAACCCTCTAGCCTCTCTTTTAGGAATAATAGATTGACTCCATAAGCATGAACATAACG
>CAYYNF010000310.1:0-2671 GCA_964472695.1 uncultured Flavobacteriaceae bacterium | reverse complement strand
CTATATAATAAGCTCCTTGCGCTAAACACCCTGTATAAATTTGCTCTATTACCATTGTTTTGTTTTTTTATTAGAAATATCTTTTTAAACTAGAGGTACAAGTACAACCTGCATAAAATACATAAAGATCTTTTAGATCAAATCACAACTTTCCATACAATCAAATAACCCGAACAAATGACGGTCTGCAATGCTATAAAACACATGCTTACCTCTTTTTTCAGAAACCAAAACACCGTTATCTTTCATCTTAGACAAATGATGTGACATCATAGATATTTCACAGGAAGAACTTATTCTCTCACATAAAGCAGAAACACTCAAAGACTCTTCTGATTCAAGAACTTCTAATATTTCGAGTTTCACAGGGTGGGCAATTGCTTTTAAAATAGTAGCCACCTTTTCTAACTTAGCAACAGAAAACTGCCTTTTAGTTTGTTTTATCATAATTCAAATATATGAATATTTATTAAAATATTCATATATAAAAAACTAACAGATATAGAAGATTGCAAAGAAGAATTAAATGACTCCAGAATATCGCGATCTGTTAAAGATTAGATCAATAAGTAAATCAAGATAATATACACAAAAAGACCTTAATACATCACATCTGTACTAAGGTCTTTTCGCTATTTTTTGATGTTATTTTCTAAGAAGAAGCCTTAAGCTAGTTCCTTTACTGCAACTACAAAAGCATCTATTTGATTTTTACTTATAGTAAGTGGTGGAAGAATACGTAGTAAATTTTTATTCTTAGCTCCACCTGTAAACATTTGTTTATCGTAGATCAACTTTTTACGAAGTTCACCAACTTCATAATCGAATTCTAAACCTAACATTAAACCACGACCTTTAATTTTCTTTACCCCTGGAATATCACTAGCAATGCTCTTAAAGTACTCTCCCATTAATGCGGCTTTCTCAATAAGTCCTTCCTTTTCGATAACTTCCAACACAGCAATACAAGCTACACAAGCCAAATGATTTCCTCCAAAAGTAGTTCCTAACAATCCGTATTTTGCTTCGATATGCGGTGCTATAAGAATACCTCCTATAGGGAAGCCGTTCCCCATTCCTTTTGCCATCGAAATAATATCTGGAATAATGCCGTGGTGTTGGAATCCGAAGAATTTTCCACTACGTCCGAAACCAGACTGTACCTCATCAAGGATTAAACAAGTATTGTATTGCTTACACAACTTTTCCAGTCCCTGAAAAAAAGCAGTAGCTCCCTCATCAAGTCCCCCTACTCCTTGGATAGGCTCAATAATTACAGCACATACATCATCTTTCTGCAACTCAGCTTCCACTGCTGATAAGTCTCCTAAAGCTAAAATAGTTACCTCTTGCTGTGCATTAATCGGTGCTACGATATTCTTATTATCAGTAGCTGCTACCGCAGCAGAAGTACGTCCGTGAAATCCATTTTGGAACGAAATCACACGGTGTTTTCCATTGTGAAATGATGCTAATTTCAAAGCATTTTCATTCGCTTCAGCACCAGAGCTACATAAAAATAACTCGTAATCATCGCAACCCGAAAGTTGACCTAACTTATCGGCTAACTCCTTTTGCAAAGGATTTTGTACTGCATTACTATAGAATCCTATATTATCGAGCTGATTCTTTAGTTTATGCACATAATGTGGATGTGCATGCCCAATAGACATTACAGCGTGTCCTCCGTAAAGATCTATATATTCTTTTCCGTCTTTACCCCAAACCGTACAATCTTCTGCTTTTACAGGCTCTACGTTATATAACGGATATACATCAAATAATTTCATAATCTTTTGTTTTTAGAAACCTGAACTTTTTAAGTTCAATCCTGTTTTTTCATCAAGTCCAAACATCAAATTCATGTTGTGAATCGCTTGCCCTGAAGCTCCTTTTATCAGGTTATCAATTACAGAAGTGATTAATAACATCCCATCTTTCACATCAATATGAAGAATACATTTGTTAGTATTCACTACCTGTTTTAAACTAATAGGCGTTTCAGAAATCACCGTAAATGCTGCATCTTTATAATAATCTGCATACAGAGCTTTCGCTTCCTCTAAACCACCATCAAAAGCAGTATACAAAGTAGCGTAAATACCTTTACTGAAATTCCCCCTATTAGGAATAAAGAAAATAGGTGCTTCGTAGGTATCTTGTAATTGTTTTACACTCTGATGAATTTCACCTAAATGCTGATGTGTAAACACCTTGTAACTCGAAAAATTATTGTCTCGCCAACTAAAGTGCGTAGTAGCCCCTGGACTAACTCCCGCCCCTGTACTTCCTGTAGTGGCATTAATGTGTACTGAATCTTTAATTACTTTAGCTTCGGCTATAGGAAGTAAAGCCAACTGAATAGCTGTCGCAAAACAACCTGGGTTAGCAATATTTTTAGCATTTACGACAGCTTCTTTCTGTAATTCAGGTAATCCATAAACAAAGTCACGTCCCTGAAAAGACTTATCAGCAAGCAATCTAAAATCATTTCCTAAATCGATAACTTTTGTATTTTCAGAGAAGGTATTTGCTTCCAAAAAGGCACGTGATCTTCCGTGTCCTAAACACAAGAATAACACATCAACCTGTGGGTTTACTGTATCTGTAAATAAAATATTACTATCTCCTATAAGGTCAGCATGTGCTACATGTAGTGGCTTACCTGCAT
>CAYYNF010000309.1:0-2679 GCA_964472695.1 uncultured Flavobacteriaceae bacterium | reverse complement strand
AACATTAAAAATTATGAGAAATTTATTGAGTTTTTTGGATGATGGTATCAACTAAACCTTATGACAAATTATATATTATTTTAGGATCTAAAAAAACACCTAAGATTATGTAAGCCGACGACCTACTAACATAATAAGTTCTCTAGATTTCTAAATTGGTATTACTAATTTTCAACTACAATAAGCCAAAAAGAGCAAAATCATTCTATAAATAAGTACCTTACTTCGTGTGATCATCTAAGAAAGTAACCTCATTTAGAAATAATCCCGAAGCCTGTGCTATATGCTCCAACTTTAAAGAAAAATCAGCATAATTAAGTGTCTTTTTAACAAACTCTAGATCAATTTTACCTTTACCTAAATCAATCAACACCCCCATCATTAAGCGAATCTGATTTCTTTTAAAACCTACACCTTTCACACTGAGCAGATAGGTCTTCTCCGGAAAGAAATTAGCTTTATAAACCTTATTTTCATCAAGCTCACATAATATAATCTCTCCCTGTGTTTGCGTATTAGCATTCGCCCTGTGTGCATAAGATCTAAAATCATGAATTCCCTCAAAAAGCTTTGCTCCTTTTTTCATCAATTCTATATCTAAATCTTCTTGGATATTAACCATGAAAGGAGCACAAAAAGGATGAAATTTCTCTTTAATCGCAAAAAGATACTGATACTCCTTCACTTTAGGATGTTGAATAATATTGAATTTCTCATCAACCTCTTTAATACTTAAACCACGAATATCAGGTGGTAAATTACGATTAAATTCAGGGAAAAAAAGTGCGATATCTAAAGGTGTTCCTTCCACAAAGAGTTCAAAATATGACTGACGTGCAGACACCATAGCGTCAGTACGACCTACCGAAAGTGTTTTGAACTTCTGATCTAATACATAATTCAACGTACGCTCAACCATTCGTTGTACCGTATTCACATCAGGTTGTTTTTGCCAACCATGATAACGAAACCCTAAATACTGAAATTCAATTAAATAATAATACCTTTTTCGAAACATAACTGAACACTTTAATCTTAAAACAACATGAATTTAACTGGAGGAATCCTCGTAAAACAAGAAATACACTAAAATAGTTTCAGATTATTCTGTACTAACTGTTGAATAGGTTTTTCAAAATTAGCACTCACCTTTGCTTGGGACAATAGATTTATATGTCCCTTTTTATGTGTATCCAAACCAATGAAATCATAGCTACCTTCTTTCAGTAACTCACTTGCTTTCTCCTTAATATGACTACCATAATGATCAGTTAACGACAAAGCATTCAACTGTAATGCAATGCCTCGTTGCTTTAATTCCTTAAAGATATTTTTATCTTTCACATAATATAAATAGCGTTCAGGATGTGCCAGAATAGGCTTATAACCTTTATTTTGCATTTCATAAATCACTTCATTTAAACGATCAAATTTATGTAAGCAAGACATTTCTATGAGCACATAATTTTGATTCATCGTAAGTAGTTCATTCTTTTCCAAGAGCGATTCAAAATCATAGTCTAACATATATTCACTAGCAACTTTAATATCTACCTGACCATCCATCCCTCTTTCTATAAGAGCTTTACTCAACTGCTCAAATGATTTATGAATAGTATCTTTAGTATTCGGATAATAATCACTCATGGTATGGGGAGTTACATAAAATTTAGTAATTCCCATTCCGATATAATCTTTAACTAAGTCAATAGACTCTTCAATAGTTTTTGCTCCATCATCTATACCTGGTAAGATATGATTATGAATATCAGTCATACCATACAAAACACTCTGAAGTTTTACTTTCTTTCTAAATATATCAAACATAAGCTGTCTATTTTACAATTTAAAAGAAGAAGATTTTACCATTTTATGTTATGATAAGTACTGGTTATACTCCTAAATCATGTAGATGTACAATTCCTTTAAGAGTATGCATGTCCCCTACTAGTAATGAAGTAATCTTATGGAAGTTCATAATCTCTTTAGCTTGCATCAGTTTCGTTTGTATATCTACAAATTTCGGATTAGGTGTCATCATATCTTTTGCCTTTAGTTCAAAGAAACTCGATTTCGATGCCTGCATAGCTCTTCTAAGATCTCCATCAGTAATGATCCCCTTGACATCTGTTTGAGAACCAACAATAGCTACTCCTAACCTACCAAGATTCATCTCGTGAATTGTAGTTTGCATATCTGCATGTTCATCTACAAATGGTAAATCTTCAGTACGCATAACCCCTGAAACCTTATGAAGTAATCGCTTACCCAATGCTCCTCCTGGATGAAATTTAGCATAATTTTCTTCCTGAAAACCACGTCCTTTCATAAGAGCAACCATTAGGGCATCTCCCATAGCTAGGGTAGTTGTACTTGAAGTCGTTGGTGCTAAACTTAACGGACAAGCTTCTGTAATTTTACCAATGTTAAGGTGAATATTTGCCTTACGTGCTAGTGTAGACTGAGGCTTACTTGAAATCGCAATTAAAGGAATATCATTTTCTTCTGCGTAAGGTATAAGTTTAAGCACCTCTGGTGTTTCTCCTGAATTAGCAATTGCTAAAATAATATCATCTTCCCCAATCATTCCTAAATCACCATGGAGTGCCTCAGATGGATGTATAAAAAAGCTAGGCGTACCTGTACTAGCTAATGAAGCTGCTATCTTTTTTCCTACAT
>CAYYNF010000308.1:0-2687 GCA_964472695.1 uncultured Flavobacteriaceae bacterium | reverse complement strand
GTCGTAAGCTTTATGTGAATACCATTATCGTTTTTCTAGTAAGTGGTCTTTGGCATGGGGCTGATTGGAATTTTGTGATTTGGGGAAGTTTGCATGCTATATGTTACATAGTCACAATAACTTTTATTGATAAACGAAAATATCATACATTTATTAACTCTAATGATCAAGACTTATTATTTCAGTTTTTTTCTGTGTTGTTTAACTTTTTGTTAGTTAGTGTTTTATGGGTTTTCTTTAGAGTTGAAACTTTGCAAGATGCCTTGATGATAATTCAACGTATTTTTATGAATTATGAGGGGGGTAGTATTCAACTCTATGATTTAGCACATTGTAGTCCTAAGCTGTTGATTATTTTTATTACAGTACTTTTTATAGTAGAGTGGTATGGACGTTACCGAGCTCATCCATTACATCATTTTGAGAGGTATGCTGGTGCTAGTCTACGTTATTTATGTTATTATCTATTGTTAGCGAGTATCTGTTTCTTTTCAGGAGGTACTCAGTCTTTTGTTTATTTTCAATTTTAGAAAGATGAAGTCTTTTATAGTTAAGTTAGCAGTATTTCTAGGTGTACCTATTATATTATATTTCCTTCTCTTTGTTATTTCTACCGATCATGTCAAAAATATGTATAAAGTGACTATAGATGATTGTAACCTTGTTCTAGGAGATTCACATGTGAATTATGCATTTTCTCAGAACAATACTTCTAGAAATAGGGTGTATTATACTTCAGATTCTCAGTCTTATCGTTTTACATATTATATTTTAAAACATTTATTACAACAGAATCCTAAGAGGATTCAAGAAGTGACTTTAGCATTTAGTTATCATAATTTGATGTATTTTGAAAAGCGTCAGAGTATAAAAGCTTATGCTACTTATTTTCATATACTACCACTAGATTTGCAAATTTCTTATATAAGGCAAAAGATGAGGCAACCCTTATTTTTTATGAGAACATTTCTTGGGGTTAAATATTATAAAGAAATCTATAATTTAAAGCTTCATAAGATAATGTCTGCGAGTAATAAAGAAACTGTAGATACCCCTTTTATAAATAGACGTATTGCTTATCAATTTTATTATAGTTCGAATAAAGCTTTTAGGTCTTTTGATGAAGTGGAGTTACTCTACTTAAAACATTGTGTGGATTTATGTAAGGAGCATCATATTGACCTGCAATTATTGACGACTCCTTTGCATCCAAATTACCGAGCAAATATTCCTGATCATGTGAGATCTAAGTTTAAGGAAACATTATCAATGCTTGATGTGAAATATTTAGATTATCAAGCACTTCCTGATTTTGATACTAATCGCTCTTATTTCCTAAAAGATGGGGATCATTTATCCAAGCAAGGAGCAAAGAAGTTTGAGGAATTTTTTGATACATATTAAAGCTCACTGTTTAGTATAATTCAATTGGTGTACCATCTACTTTTTATTCATCTATTTTAGGGTAGGTGATCTTGTGTAGTTTTTTGATAAATGTATTTTTCCAAATAATACTATCTACAATATAGTGGTGGAAGTTGATCCCCATAAAGATAAGTATTACCGTAGAGAAACTTGTGTAGTCGTTTAAAAACCGTCCTACACGTATCAGTACCCAGTAAATAGCAACTGTAATGCCTAGGCAATAAATGAAGTAACCTGACCTATTGTTCTTTTGGCTGATTTTAGATATGAAGTTGTAGTTTTTGTGTACGCCCTTGTTAAAGCGTTTCGAATTAAGAACCCATACAAACATAAGATATTGGGCATTGTGCCAAATGTTAATGCAAAGCCATCCATAATCTATATTAGGAATAATCATGTATCCTAATGTGAAAATAATATGGTGAGAGACCATATACATCATAAAGCTTTCGTTAAGGCATTTGTTCTTTAAATCGTTAATCCATAATCCTAATTGGATTGCTATAAAAATAAATGTAATTACTAGGCAAGTTAGCCAAGCAATATTCGGTATAGGGAAAGTATATAATTTTAAACTAAGAAACCAGTCAGGCTGTTGGCTAGAACGGTATAAAATCCCAGTAAGTGGTAATAGGTATAGTGTGTAATAGTGGAACTTGTATTTTCGACTGTTTTTTTCTTGTGATATATCGTTACGTTCGTATTTTTTAGCAATACCATAACTTTGTCGGGTGTAATGAAACCACTGCCAATAGAAATAAATAGTTGCAATTGCCCAGCTTCCAATAAAAATCAGAATGGCGAACACGATTAACATTACTATAAGTAAAAGAGGCCAAGTAATAAATTTATTTGATTTGTAATCTTCTTTGGAAAAGCTAATTCTCGTGAAGGTTGCAATTACATGATGATAACCTAAAAGTATTACATTGGCTTGTAGTATGATCTGAAAAAAATCTTTGTTGCTTATAGTTACTAATGTACATATTAGTGCAGTTATTGGTATAAAATAGATAAGGTATTTGTCAGATAAAGAAGAAGATTTGATTTGCATATTTCTAGTTAGTGGTACTGAGGGTATTCAATTATGTCAATTGAATTGCTGTGAATTTTAGGTAAGTTTATTATAAATGTAGCACAAGATATCTATACCAATTGGAAAGTCATGATAAGTCGTCTCTTTTGTGCTTGTAGGAAGGGGGGGAACTTATTTATATCACAAACGATAATTCAATTGGTATTATTTGTAAATCGTATAATAC
>CAYYNF010000307.1:0-2691 GCA_964472695.1 uncultured Flavobacteriaceae bacterium | reverse complement strand
ATGATTTATCTGATAACCATCACGTTTTAAATAAGCACACATGACACGATGACCAGGGGCTAAGATACATCTAATTCACCTTCTAAAATCTTTTCAACTCCTCGTTTTTGGACTGATTTAAGAAAGCTTGTAAGTTCTTCTCCTGTTTTGAATTGCTTTAAAAACTCATCGTTTAAGAAATCTTCTTTGTTCATATGTGCATAAAATTTAAAATTAATAAAAAATATCGGGGGGGGGCATGACCCCCCGATATTTTAAACTTTACACACTTTATGGCTTAGTGCCAAAAAGAATAACCTACATGACAATATCATATTTTTTCAAGCAATGTAACACCAAACTAATGCGGTAACTTATCTCTGAAAAGACCATATACATAGGTTCCTAGCAAAGCACTCATTATTACAACTACAAAAACCGAAAAACCATTCCCTATTAAAGTATACATAGGTCCTGGACAAGCCCCACTTAACGCCCAACCAAGTCCAAAAATAATACCTCCAAATAAATAACGAGAAATACTGAAAGTCTTATCTTTAAACTCTATAGCTTCCCCTTTATAGTTCTTTATATTTTTCCTCTTTATTATTTGCACTAAAAAGACTCCAACCACTAATGCGGAACCAATGATACCATACATGTGAAAAGATTGGAAACGAAACATCTCTTGTATACGATACCAAGAAATGGCTTCTGATTTAGTCATCACTATACCGAATAGAATACCTATAAGTAAATATTTAATATGCTTCATAATTACTGAAAAATTAAAGGAAAAATTAAAAACGTCATTACCAATCCTCCTATGAAAAAACCGATTACAGCAATTAAAGAAGGGAGTTGCAAATTAGATAGACCACTAATAGCGTGACCCGATGTACAACCACCAGCCCACCTTGCACCAAACCCGACTAAAAAACCTCCAACAACTATCACTAAAAAGCCTTTATATGTAAGTAGACTTTCCCATTTGAAAAGCTCAACAGGAGCTACTCTTCCATCAAAAGGAATACCTAAAACTTCAAGGTCCTCAATAGTTTGCTCACTAAGCACTAAAGGTTCAGGACTCTGTAGTACCGTTGAAGCTATATAACCACCTATAACTGCTCCTAATACAAAAAACAAATTCCAACGTTGATTTTTCCAATTAAAATCAAAAAATTCACAATGTTTACCTGCTCCAGCTATAGCACACATACTTCGTAAAGTTGAACTTACCCCAAAATTTCCTCCTACCCATAACAGTAGAAACATAATCAAAGCGATCAAAGGACCTGACACGTACCATGGCCAGGGATTACTTAAAAATTCTATCATTGTTTTTTTCTTAAGAATTATTACTACATATATGATTTGTTTTAGGAATACCCGATTGAGTAATAGCTTTAAACCCTCCTTGCACATCTATTACATTATGATAACCACGAGATTTAAGTATAGAAGCAGCAATCATAGAACGATACCCACCAGCACAATGCACAAAAAATGGGGTCTCTTTTGGGAAACTAAACATGTGACCATTTATTTGATTCAACGAAACATTATTTGCTTCTTTTATGTGCTGTGAAAGGTACTCTGATTCTTTACGCACATCAAAAATTCGTTCTTTACTTTCTAAATAAGCTAACTCTAATTCAGAAACAGGAACGGAAGTTACCGTATCTATAGGTTTCCCTTCATTTTTCCAAGCATTTATGCCTCCTTTTAAGTAACCAAGTGTATTATCAAACCCTACCCTTGATAAACGTATAATCGTTTCTTTCTCTCTACCTTCTGGAGTTATCAAAATAATAGGCTGTTGTACATCGACAATTAACTCACCAACCCAAGGAGCAAAACTACCATCTAGACCAATAAAAATACTGTTAGGAATATGCTCTCTTGCGAATTCTTGTTCTTTTCTCACATCCAACACTAGAGCCCCCTTTTCGTTAGCAATAATTTCAAATTCATCAACTGACAAAGGTTTTAATCCGTCCTTTAATACATTATCAATCGACTGATAACCTTCTTTATTCAGTTTTACATTTAAAGGAAAATAAGGCGGAGGAGGCAACAAACCTTCAGTAACTTCTTTTACAAACTCAGCCTTAGTCATATCTGTACGTAAGGCGTAGTTAGTTTTCTTTTGATTTCCTAAGGTATCTACCGTTTCCTTCATCATATTTTTCCCGCAGGCGGAACCTGCTCCATGTGCTGGATATACTATAACATCATCAGGAAGAGGTATTATCTTATTTCGTAGACTTTCAAAAAGTGTACTAGCTAATTCTTCTTGGGTTATATGTGCTGCCTTTTGTGCCAAGTCGGGTCTTCCTACATCCCCTAGAAACAATGTATCTCCTGAAAAAATAGCATGCTCTTTACCATTTTCATCTAAAAGCAGGTAAGTCGTACTTTCCATGGTGTGACCTGGAGTGTGCAACACTTTAATTTGAACATCACCTAATTGAAACACCTCACCATCTTTGGCAATATGTGCTTCAAAATTAGGGTTAGCTAATGGTCCATATACTATAGGAGCTCCTGTTTTATCAGCAAGAGTTATATGTCCACTCACAAAATCAGCGTGGAAATGGGTTTCAAATATATATTTGATTTCCACTGTATCTTTCTCTGCCCTTTCAATATATGGTAAGACTTCTCTAAGCGGATCAATTATAGCTGCCTCTCCATTACTAACTATATAAT
>CAYYNF010000306.1:0-2695 GCA_964472695.1 uncultured Flavobacteriaceae bacterium | reverse complement strand
TCTACCCTAATCCCCGCCCAAGTACTCTCTATCGTCTTCTCCTCCGCCAATTCATCCTCCCACTCTTACCTTCCCTGTTTTTTTCAAAACGAATGATATCAGCATCTACATTGGGGGTTTTTGCACGTACCTCATAAAATAAGTTGGGTCTATTAAACGAAGCTTTAAAAGTATTGGCTGCAGTAATCCCTAAATTCTTAAGAATATCTTCTTGCACCTTTGGAGTTGCCGTAGCGGTAAGACCTATTATAGGCATATCCTCATCAATAGACTTTACGATCTTGCGAAGATTTCTATATTCAGGTCTAAAGTCGTGCCCCCATTCACTAATACAATGTGCTTCATCTACTGCCAAAAAAGAAAGCTTCTGCTTTGATAAAAAATCAGCATATTCTTCCTTAACTAAAGATTCTGGAGCCACATAAAGCAACTTGGTTGTTCCATTAATAATATCCTCTTTTACACGATTCACTTCAGTCTTATTCAATGAAGAATTAAGAACATGAGCAACTCCCATATTATCAGAAACTGCACGTACGGCATCTACTTGATTTTTCATCAAAGCGATTAAAGGGGAAACAACGATAGCCATACCTTCACACATTAATGCTGGTAATTGATAACATAAAGATTTTCCTCCTCCAGTAGGCATAATAACAAAAGTATCTTTCTTATTTAAAATACTTTCTATGACGGGTTGTTGCAAACCTCTAAACTGGCTAAAGCCAAAAAATTTTTTTAATGATTTATGTAAGTCTGTTTGATTCAAAACAAATATGAAATTGTAATTGTATAAATTTGTGGTAGAATAAATATACCAAACTTTATCAAAATATCTTTAAAGAATTGACTAGTGATTGATGAAAGTCATATAACATTGGATTATCAACATATTTTAACAGTCTAAATCAGTTTAAAAAACGATATTTAATTTAAAAAAACTTAAATAATTATGAAAGACCCAAACCAAATGTCTTTTCTAGACCACCTCGAAGAACTAAGATGGCACCTTATACGTGCCACACTTGCTGTAATTATATGTGGGGTATTTGCCTTTATTGCAAAAGGATTTATTTTTGATCAAATTATTTTTGGTCCAAAAAAAAGCGACTTCTTTACTTATCGCTTGCTCTGTAATTTCTCAAAAAGCTTAGGGTTTGATGAAAGCTTCTGTATAGATAAACTTCCTTTTATTATACAGAGTAGAACTATGGCTGGTCAGTTTTCTGCACATATATGGACTGCTATAACTGCAGGCTTCATCATAGCATTCCCATATATCATATATGAAGTATGGCGTTTTGTAAAACCTGCTATGCACGATAGCGAACGTAAAAATGCTAGCGGATTTATATGGGTAACCTCTATTCTATTTTTCTTAGGTGTGTTATTTGGATATTATATCATTACTCCATTATCTATTAATTTCTTAGGGAATTATAACGTAAGTGAAGAAGTTTTAAATGAATTCGACCTTTCAAGTTATATTGGATTAGTACGTGCCTCGGTACTTTCTTGTGGGCTTGTATTTGAATTACCTATTATCATCTTTTTCTTATCAAAAGTAGGTTTAGTAACTCCTGAGTTTCTAAAAACATACCGCAAATATGCCTTGGTTATTGTATTAATTCTTTCTGCCGTTATCACACCTCCTGATATTGCTAGTCAAATTATTGTTTCAATCCCAATATTAATACTTTATGAAATCAGTATTTTTATATCACGAATTGTAAACAATAAAGCTGCTAAAAATATTGTTTAAATATGATATTAAGATTTGTATTCACAAAAGAAGACACATTAAAAGAACAAGAATGCAATATCTACAATACAAGTCACCCTTTAAGCTGGGAAAGAAACTTTGGTAGTTTTAAAAAACAAAATGAATGAAATTAAAAGCTGAAAATTTAATTAAAACCTATAAAGGTAAAAAAGCTGTAAAAGGAATTTCACTAGAAGTAAATCAAGGAGAGATTGTAGGTCTTTTAGGTCCTAATGGAGCTGGAAAAACAACCTCCTTCTACATGATTGTAGGCTTTGTTAAACCTACATCAGGACATATTTATATCGACAATACCGACATTACAAGCTACCCCATGTATAAGCGTGCACAGCACGGGATAGGATACTTAGCTCAGGAACAGTCAATTTTCAGAAAAATGACGGTTGAGGACAATATCCTAAGTGTACTACAACTCACTAAACTGAGTAAAAAAGAGCAACTTTACAAGAGAGACCAACTGATTGATGAGTTTAATTTGGAGGAACGCCGTAAACGTAATGGAGATCTGTTAAGTGGTGGTGAACGAAGACGTACAGAAATTGCACGTGCCTTAGCAACAGACCCTAATTTCATATTACTAGACGAACCTTTTGCTGGTGTAGACCCTGTGGCTGTTGAGGATATTCAGCGTATTATTGCCCGTCTTAAAAACAAAAACATAGGAATACTAATCACAGATCACAACGTACAAGAAACCCTAGCAATTACTGACAAAACCTACCTGATGTTTGAAGGAAACATATTGAAATCGGGTATCCCTAATGAGTTAGCCGAAGATGAAATGGTTAGAAAAGTGTATTTAGGTCAAAATTTTGAACTACGTAAAAAGAAAATTGAATTCTAAAAAGAATGTATACTGTCTTGTCCTAAAATAGCGATACAAGATTTATGATATAAAGGTAGTGATTTTAG
>CAYYNF010000305.1:0-2714 GCA_964472695.1 uncultured Flavobacteriaceae bacterium | reverse complement strand
AATGATGAGAGAGGTAAAGCAGTTTCCTCAGGATGTTTTTGAAATGTATTCTAAGTTTTATAGAGAATTTCAAGAGCGTGATTTCGATTTAGATACGGATAAGAAACTTTTTGATTGGGCTTCTAAGCAAAGTTATATTGCTTTAGGGAATATGATGACAGCAGCAGCTTTGGTAGGTATTGATTCTTGTCCTATAGAAGGTTTTCATCAAGAAAATGTGGAGCAGCTTTTAGCAGAGAAATTTGATATTGATACTACTAAATATGGGATTTCTTATATGGTTGCATTTGGGTATCGTAAGGAGGATCCTGTGCGTCCAAAAACAAGAAGAGATTTAGAGGAAATAGTGACTTGGAAAAAATAATTTCAGTGGTTATTTCTGCATGTTTTAACAACCTAGCCTTATGGCTAGGTTTTTTTATGTCTAATCATTTTTTATTTCTTTTTGTTTTTTTCATTTTTGATACAAACATTATTAAAATGAATCTTATTAAAACACTTCCTGTTATTTTTTTGCTTTTAGCATTTATTTCATGTCAAGATGATGATACGTCTGAGCAAGAAGAAGTACCTGTATCTGTCAATACAGAGCCTCAGTACGCTATTGAATTTGAAAAAGTATCTTCTGAAAATTATGATGACGCTCAGTATTTGACTATTCCTAATATTGCTTGTCCTGATGAATTTACCTTTGAAGCGTGGGTTTATTTTAAGGGGCATGAACAGATGTGGCCTGCTATTATGGAGTGGGGAGATGATCAGCCTTTTATAGGTTTAAGGGAGGAGAGTGATACGGGTGATTATCATTTTATATTGTATGATGTAGTTATAGACTCAAATCCTTTCCCAGTAAATACTTGGGTACATGTAGCAGCAAGTTATTCTAGTCAGACTCAAGATGCAAAATTATATATTAATGGTGAATTGGTAGCTAATGGAAATGGTGACGACATCGAATTAACGGGAGTAGGAGCAGGTATCGGTTATAATGGTTCTGACGATGACTTTAATGGATTGATAGATGAAGTGCGTGTATGGGATACTATACGAACTGATGATGAAATTAGAAATAATCAGAATACTTGCTTTGTTGGTGATGAAGAGCATTTGTATGCTTACTACACTTTTGATGATATAGGAAATACGACTGTTACAGATCATTCGGAAAATGCTTTTCATGGTACATTAATTAACGTGGAGTCAGAAGATCACTGGGTGAGTAATTCTATTTGTGAGTAACTTGTAGTTTTCGTTTTTTCTTCTTTGTGAAAAATATTTTTGGAAAGTAGCTGTTTAAGAGATGGCTACTTTTCTTGTGTTTATAGGCTTTGTCTTTTATTACTGGAATAGATACTTTTGGAGCTAAAATATAGTTATGCTAAATATAGTGTTGATTCATCCGGAAATTCCTAATAATACTGGAAATATAGGACGATTATGTGTGGGTACTAATTGTCATTTGCATTTGGTACATCCTTTAGGTTTTGAAATTAGTGATAAGCAGTTGAAACGTTCGGGACTCGATTATTGGGGAGCGCTTTCGGTAACAGAGTATCATAGTTATCAGGATTGGTTGGACAGTATTCCTAATAAAGATCGTGTGTTTCTTTTTTCGGCACGAGCTACACAAAGTTTTTTAGAGCCTAGCTATCAAGAAGGGGATTGGTTGGTTTTTGGAAGAGAGTCAAAAGGGCTTGAATCAGAAATTTTAGATGATTTTGAGCAGCATATTAGTATTCCTACTTCAGGAAAGGTGAGGAGTTTCAATATTGCTAATGCAGTTTCCTTTGCTATTGGAGAAGCTTTAAAGCAGGTGAATGGTTTCACTTTTTAGTGATTAGGATATTCTATTATAAATCCTTAAATTTGCATTTATATTTTAATGCCTACTTATCCGATAGGTTTTAAGAATTTTATGAAAAAGGAATTATGATAACAGAAAAAGTAGTAGGAGCTAATACTGATTTTAGTCAGGATATTAATTCAGAAAAGCCTATCCGAAGCATAGCTAAAGCCGTTAGTTGGCGTGTGGTAGGGACTTTGGATACCTTATTGGTCTCTTACTTTGTTTTAGGAGAAGGAAAATTATGGGAGGCTTCGGCAATTGCTGTAGTTGATTTTTTTACTAAGATGATTTTGTACTTTTTTCATGAAAGAGCTTGGAATAAAATTAAGTGGGGGAGGTGATATTGTCACATTCTGTTTTAAAGAGAGTTATAAATTTAAATTAAATGCTGTTTAGCGTTACATATAGCAATATAAGATGAGTTTTACAGAACAAGATGTTAAGAAGTATAATGAGGAGCTTAAAGGGAAGTCACCTCTAGAAATTGCACAATGGGCAGTAAGTGTAGCTAAAAAAGCTATAGTTACTACGAATTTTAGACCTTATGAAGCGTCTATTTTACACGTAGCTACACAAGCTAAAGCAGATATGCCTGTGGTATGGTGTGATTCTGGATATAATACTCCGAATACTTATCGTCATGCAGAAGCTGTGATCGAGCAGTTAAGCTTAAATGTGAAGTTATATGTGCCTCAGCAGACTACTGCACACAGAGATGTTACTTTAGGAGTGCCAAGTATTGAAGATCCTAAGCATGCTGAATTTACACGTCAAGTAAAGTTAGAGCCTTTCGGAAGAGCTATGGCAGAACACCAGCCTGATGTATGGTTTACTAACTTACGTAAAGGACAAACAGCCTTACGTGATT
>CAYYNF010000304.1:0-2726 GCA_964472695.1 uncultured Flavobacteriaceae bacterium | reverse complement strand
CTCAACTTCAGTACTATTAACAAAAGATGAGGAAGCTACTTTAGTGGCTAAATTACAGCCTAGTGTACTCTCTGAGGTTGTCTATAATCATTTGAAAAGGCATTCGCTTATTGATGTTAGTCCATCAGAAGAAGCAAAAGCGAAAGAAAATATTGTGCCATTTATCCGTTCTGATGAGAGTAGACAACAGCTTGTTGCAGCGGTAAAACGACACACTACAAGTGTATTGCATTCTATTAATAGTGAGCGTTCACGTCGTATTCGTAGTAGGCAACGACAGGCTTTCCAAGAGCAATCTGCACGTCGAAGAGAGTCACGACAAATGGAGCTTCCAGAGGCGATGTCTGCTACAGTGAGTCGTTCAGGCGGAGGGGCTTCACAAGGATCTGGAGAAAGACCAAGAAGTCAGCAATCAGCTAGTCACGGAGAGTGGCACGGTATGACTCTTGCAGGAGCAGTGCCTACAGCGGGTAATCTTGCGGGTCTAGGGGCTTCACAGGCATCGGGAGAGAGACAAACGAGAAGAGCAGCGAATAATCTTGCTCAGTAGTTTATTCGAGGATATATTAAAATAGCTCAGTGATTTCACTGAGCTATTTTTGTTGGTATTATTTATATTTGGTCTTGTGTCAAAGTACAAATTAAATAACCTTAATATGAAAAAAATAGTCGTATTATCGGGAGCGGGAATGAGTGCCGAAAGTGGTATTTCAACATTCAGAGACGCTAATGGCTTGTGGGAAAACCACGATATTATGGATGTTGCTAGTCCTGTAGGTTTTCGTAAAAATCCCGATTTGGTATATGAGTTTTACAACCAACGCCGTCGACAACTTAAGGAAGTTTTGCCCAATAACGGACATAAACTATTGGCATCATTACAGAAAGAGTACAACATTCATATTATTACTCAGAATGTTGATGACTTGCATGAGCGTGCAGGGAGTACCAAGGTAACGCACTTGCATGGGGAACTTCGTAAGGTTCGTAGTTGTAGTAACGAGGAGTATATTCTTGATTGGCACGATGATTTAACAGCAGAGCATAAAGATCCTAACGGAAATGCGATGCGTCCTCATATTGTTTGGTTTGGAGAGGCTGTTCCTATGCTCGAAAAGGCTATCGAAATTATAAGTACAGCAGCTATTGTACTCATTATAGGAACATCACTAAATGTGTACCCAGCAGCGAGTTTGTACGAGTATGCTCCTTCAAATGCGGTACTGTTTTATATAGATCCTAAACCTGCTACAGGTATTCCTAAAAACATACAAGTGATTGCCAAAGGTGCTAGTGAAGGTATACAAGAATGTATAGAAGCCTTCAAAAGTCTTTGAAATTAATTAAATTTGTATTTCTAATTTGAAGTACTGTTATGCTAGATAAATTAAATATTGTAAAACAACGATTTGATGAGGTAAGTGACCTTATCATTCAGCCAGATATCATTTCCGATCAAAAACGTTACGTAAAGATCAATAAGGAATATAAAGACTTGAAAGCCCTTATGGACAAGCGAGATGCTTATATTCAGTTGACGAGTAATATTGCCGAAGCCGAAGAAATTATTGCCGATGGTAGTGATGCTGAAATGGTCGAAATGGCGAAAATGGAACTTGAAGAAGCAAAAACAGTACTCCCTGAATTAGAAGAGAAAATTAGGTATATGCTAGTTCCTAAAGATCCTGAAGATGCGAAGAATTGCGTATTGGAGATCCGAGCAGGAACGGGTGGTGATGAAGCAAGTATTTTTGCTGGTGACCTATACCGAATGTATACTAAATATTGCGAAAGCAAAGGTTGGTCGGTGAGTGTAATGGATACCAGCCACGGAACAAGTGGTGGTTTTAAAGAAATCATCGTAGAGGTAAATGGTGAAGATGTGTACGGTACGATGAAGTTTGAAGCAGGAGTACACCGTGTACAACGTGTGCCACAAACTGAAACACAAGGACGTGTACATACCAGTGCTGCTACGGTAATGGTATTGCCTGAGGCAGAAGAATTCGATGTAGAGTTGGATATGACAGAGGTACGTATTGAACGTACTACATCAACAGGGCCAGGTGGTCAGTCGGTAAATACGACTTACTCGGCTATTAAACTGCACCATGAGCCTACGGGAATGATCGTAAGTTGTCAGGATCAGAAATCGTCGCATAAAAACCTCGAAAAAGCCTTAAAAGTACTTCGTTCTAGGTTGTACGAACTGGAACTTGCTAAAAAGCAAGCTGCCGACTCTGAAAAGCGTAAGTCTATGGTGTCTAGTGGTGACCGTTCTGCAAAAATTAGAACTTATAATTATCCGCAAGGGCGTGTGACAGACCACCGTATTGGTTTAACGCTTTATGATTTACAAAACATCATTAACGGAGATATCCAAAAAATTATAGATGAACTTCAGTTAGTAGAGAATACCGAAAAGCTAAAAGAAAATAATGACGTTTTTTAGTAAAATCGTTGTTAATTAAATAGACGTATATAAAGTCTAGTGTCTTAAAAAAAGGTGAACACATTTCTCGGAATGTGTTCACCTTTTTTTGATGCTAGTTGAATTATTGTTTGTTGGATAATGGGGGGGCTATCCCTAAAACGAAGAATTTTGTTTAACTAAAAGATTGCTTACAGGTAATTGTTGGTATTGATTTTCTTTTTTGCATCGCCCAAAAAAGAAACAAAAAAGTCTAGGCTTACGAAATCAAATCTAAATTTATCGTTTATCTCCT
>CAYYNF010000303.1:0-2730 GCA_964472695.1 uncultured Flavobacteriaceae bacterium | reverse complement strand
ATTATAGGCTATTCAGATATCACCGTTTTGCATAGTCATATACATAATTTAGGTGTTCAAACGATACATGCACCTATGGCTATTGACTTGCACAAATGTACTAGTGAAGCACAAGAGTTTTTTAAAAATGTGATGTTAAATACGAATATAGCTATTAAAGCGAGATCACATGAACTGAATAAACTTGGAACAGCACATGGACAGCTTATCGGTGGAAATTTATCCATTTTATATTCTCTTTGTGGTTCATCTTCAGCAATAGATACCAAAGGTAAAATTCTATTCCTTGAAGATCTTGATGAGTATTTATATCATGTGGATCGAATGCTGCAAAACTTAAAAAGGAATGGATTTTTTAAAGGACTTGCCGGTTTAATAGTGGGTGGAATGACAGATATGCATGATAATACTGTTCCCTTTGGGCAAACGGCTGAAGAAATTATTCTAGATGCGGTTTCTGAATACAATTTCCCAGTGGTTTTTGATTTTCCGGCAGGTCATGTAGAAGATAATAGCGCACTGTTATTAGGAACTGAAGTGGAGCTTAAAGTAAGTCAAAGCGATGTAACTCTTAATTATTTATCATAAAAATTAGAAATGGCAGATCACAATGTATTAGGTAAACAAGGAGAAGAACTAGCAGTGGCATTTCTGGTAAAAGAAGGCTATGAAATCCTAGCCAGAAACTATAGATTTCTAAAAAATGAAATTGATATTATCGCTAAAGATGGGGATATGATTATTGGCGTAGAGGTTAAAACTAGAAGTACACCAGAGTTTGGTGATCCGCATGAATTTGTAAAACCAAAACAAATTCAGGCTTTGGTTAAGGTAATGGATTACTATATTCAGGAACAAGATCTTGATAATGAAGTGCGTTTTGATATTGTAGCAATTATCAAAAATAAATTGGGAACAAAAGTGGAGCTCTTAAAAGATGCTTTTTATCATTTTTGATGTACTTCTAGTCATATATTTTATTTATGAGGCATTCAATTCTTTTTGCTTGGCTTTTACAATTTGAGTCACTTTATACAATAGTATAATTTCTAGTATGATGGTAGGGTTTAGCAACACAAAACCTACTATGGCGAGAACAATCGTTAGAAGAAATCCATAGGTAATTAGTTCAAATACACCAGTTATGGATGCGATATTGCCCACAGCGTTTTGTAATCTAAGTACAGCAACCCCGAATATAATTCCAATGACTCCATAAGACGCCGCTTGAGTACCCAGAATAATTTCATAATCGAATTTACCTATAAATAGGGATAGGATATCATAGCTATAAAAAACGGAGGTCATAAAAATGAAAATAAAAGCAGCTACCCTGAGCAAGTAATTTTTAAAGATTTTACCAGTTAATATAAACCCTCTTATAAATAAGATAATAGAGGCTAGTGTAATTAGTTTTAACGCTATGTATGTCGCATCAGGAATAATCATTGTATCCTCGGTGTACCTATAATATTCTACTGCGATTTCTACAAATCCGATAAAAAAGTAGATAATTCCGCTAATCCATGCAATCGAAAGATGTTTAGTTAAAAAATTAGCTTCTTTATTGTCATCGATTTCTAGCAGAAATAGCTTTTTGAACTCTTGGGTAATTGTAGAAGTGTTTAAGTTTTGAATTGCTTTGAGATCATAATCTAATGCTGATAATATGGTTTTAATCGTATAGCTTCGAGGAGTGACTTCTCCTGCTTCAATACGTTGTATAGTTCGTACACTGATATTACATTTTTCAACAAGTTCTTCCTGAGTGTATCCTTTGGATTTTCTAAGTTCAGATATTTTTAATCCTAGTTCTGGTTGTTGCATAATTCCTAATGTTTTAGTTTGTATTGAACTCTCCGCGGCAGAATTGTTTTTTGATCTTTGCATTTGCTGATACAATATTAGGACTAAGAATGATAAACTTTAGGTTTTAAGCTTGACATTACCCCGTCATTAACCTGACACTATATGATTCATAGGGGTTTTGAGGGTTTTGTTCATTATTTATTGTAGGGAATATAGTGAATATTTTTATCTGAAAACCTATATCAAATAATACTCACTATTTAAGATGCACTTTTATCTTTACAGGTTTTTGCTACACTATAAAGCATCATAATCTCTAGGATCAAGGTGGGTTTAAATAATATAAATCCTATAGGAGCAAGCACAATGGTTAATAAACAGCCATAAGTTAATAGGGCAAATATCCCAGTAATGGATGCTAGATAAACTGAATGTTTTTTGAGAGTATATATTCCTATAGCAAACAGAATTCCAATAACACCAAAAGCGGCAGATTGTGCTCCGATAACAATCTCATATAAATAACTTTTATGATAGAGTGAAATAATATCATAGGTATAAAACAATGCGGTAACTACGATAAAATAAAGCGAAGTAATTTTGAGTACATCATTTTGATACATTTTGCCTAGTATCATAAAACCTCTAAGAAATATAGCAAGTACAATAAAAAGAGCAACTTTAATAGTAATGTAGGTGAAATTGTTACTTACTTCTTCTAGTTGTACAAATCGATAATATTCAAAGGCTACCTCTGCAATGCCGATAATGAAATATATAATTCCGCTAATCCATGATACTTTTAATTGAGAAGATAAATGCGAAGTATCTGAGAAAGTATGGTGATTTAAACGTAATATTTTTTTCAGCTCCAGAATAATATCCATGATTTTGATGAATAAAAGTTATGCTCTCCTAGTA
>CAYYNF010000302.1:0-2732 GCA_964472695.1 uncultured Flavobacteriaceae bacterium | reverse complement strand
GTATAGAGAATAACCCTGAGTAGAATTCTCTTTTAATACATAGAATCTTATAAATATTCTTTCTGAGGATAATCAAAAGAAATATCAATTTAGCCATTAACTATTTGTTAGTGGCTATTCTTTTTTGGGGTAATATAAATTTTGTTATGCGTGTCTTATTATTTTATTTTCAGGGAAGTATGTTGTATAAATGAATTTTATCTATCTAGAAGTAGGTATTCACTGAAAAAGAAGGTGATTTTATGAGATATCGTGGCATAGTCGTTTTTTGTTTGGAAAAAAGTGAGTATTTTGCTTATTGGTTTAGGAATATCTTGTTTGTATCAAGTTTCTTTAGGAAATATTGAATTGTATGAATTTGTAGTTTTCATAGAACTCAGAATTGAGTATTATAAAGATTGATTTTCCTTAGTTATCATAAAAAAAGTAAAAAATATGGCGGGATCTGACTTAGAGGAGAAAAAGGAAATACTGAAAAAACTGGTTGAAAAATTAGGTATAGAAACCACATACTTAACCGCTAAAGAAGGGGAAGAGTTTACTGCAAGTCAACTGATAGATGATATCGTAAAGAGGGTTCAACAAGCAAATGATCATCCTGATAATGGTAATAAATTTCATGAAAGACTTCTAGATGTTTTTATAGCAGATTTAGAAGGTATTGAGAATAATCCATTTCTTGTAGATGACCAGAAAAAACAAGAAATAGAAACTCAATTGTCCACCGTAGCTTTTAGTCTTGGAAACTGTAGTACTCCATTTTTTATACTTTTAGCAGAAAGGGCATTACTTTCTGAAAATAAAAATAAACATCTTTTACCTGAGGAAATTGATAGTTTACAGACTCAAATGAAACTCTATAGGGCAGTTAGTGCAGAGTTTAATCATGCTACAGATAAGATTTCGGTCAATAGAGAAGATCCTATAGAGAACGTATATGGAGTAGCCTTAGCATTATTAGATCCTAATATGCAACATCATAAAGTTCAGCATCCTGAAGGTCATAGCTTAGGTACTCCGCCACTAAGTATTAACCGTATATTTGCATTAAGAAGTATTGAGGAAAATCAAATTGAGCATTTTGCACGTTTATTTTGTAAGACCGATCAAAATAATGATCCGTTATTAACTGAAGATCGTAGATATATGGTTGATATGGATAAAGTAAGGAGTATCGATATCAATACTATTGATCGTATTGCACGTGAGAGGAATTCAAATACTGCTGATAGTTCAGTAGAGGCTGTTTCTTCATTAAGTGCAGTAACAACACAAGAGTCAGAAGAAGTGACAAGGGAGGTTTCTTTAGCTTCACATGGCGCAGAGGTTTCTTCATTAAGTGCAGTAACAACACAAGAGTCAGAAGAAGTGACAAGGGAAGTTTCTTTAGCTTCACATGGTGCAGAGGTGTCTTCATTAAGTGCGGTAACAGCACAAGAGTCAGAAGAAGTGTCTCATTCAGAAGAAGTAACATGGAAGGATTTTTTGGCATCACATGGTGCAAATGAGCGTTATATTCCATCTGCTCAACAAGGTGAAAAAAGTGAGCTTATAGATAATATAGGTAATCAGCTAGAGAATTATTTAAAGTTAGAATCATCTTCAAAGTCGCAGGTTACAGAGAGAGATATCCAAGAACAGGTGGAAAATTTTAAAGATACACTTAAAAATATGGACTTGGATACCTTAAAGGAGATGCAGAAGAATCCAGATACTAAGGTTTTTGAAGGTTATAACAGAAACATGCTATTAAAAGTAGGGAATGATCAACAAGCTACTGTAGGGGAGGCTTCTTCAAGCGTTGTTACAACAGAGGTCTCAGGCTCTTTAGGTGTAGCTAGTCCTGTAGCGGAACCTTCTGTAGAACTTACTTCTGATGCTCAAGATAGGTCACCGGCTACTCGTGTAGATCCTTCAGTAGGTGCTGATCGTTTTTCGAAAGAACAACATTGGATAGCTGCTGTCTTCGTTACTATTTGTGCTCTTTTCTTTAGTGCTTTAGAGGCATTAGGGGTGTTAAAGTCTAAGAAAACTCCTAAACTTGAAGATCGTAATGGTATTAATAAATCTAGAACTACTGTTGATAGAAGTTCTGATATTCGTGCTAAATCTGAGCTGACTACTAAAAGTAATTTAGTAGATAATATCGGAAAACAATTAGAGGGATATTTAAAATTAGAGGCATTTTCAATTCCACAGGTTACAGATGAGCATATTCGAAATCAGGTAGAAGTATTTAAAGATAGGCTTCAAAATATGGATTTGGATACCTTAAAGGAGATGCAGAAGAATCCAGATACTAAAGTTTTTGAGCGTTTGTTTGGGAAAATGCTATCAAAAATAGCTAATTCTCCTCAGAGATTTGCAAATGAAAAAGCAGATAAAGAATCTCTCGAAAGTAAAGTAGGAGAGAAGTTAAAGTTTTATTTAGAGCAATTCTCAGAACCACAGGTGAAACCCATAGATATTGATGAACATGTGAGAGGGTTTAGAACAGAGCACCTAAATAATTTAGATGTAGGTACCTTAAAAGAGCTAGCACATAGTTCTAATACACGCATTTTTAGTAAACAGTCTGAAATAATGAAATCGAAATTAGCTCAGAAGGCTAGGCAAAGAAAGCCTTAGTAATATTAAAATGGCACTAAGTCATAAAGTGTGTAAAGTTTAAAATATCGGGGGGTCATGACCCCCCGATATTTTTTATTAATTTTAAATTTTATGCACATATG
>CAYYNF010000301.1:0-2740 GCA_964472695.1 uncultured Flavobacteriaceae bacterium | reverse complement strand
GGGTACAACCGTTGGCAGGGTCAAACTGCTACAACAAAATGGGTTAGTGGTTACCATGGAGGACTTCCTGTATTTACACCAGAAACCTTTGATAATGGTCAAAAAACTATTTTCGGAAAAACAGGTAACTGGAAGTACGATGATGTAATTGATATTCTTTTTGAAAGAAGACGTTGGAAGATAGCAATATTCATCTGTACTAAACTATATAGGTATTTTGTTTCTGCAGACATAAAAAGAAAACCTTTGCGAGTAATGGCTAGAACCTTGGTAAGGAATGACTTTAACATACTTCCTGTTCTAGAAGTGTTATTTAAAAGTAGACACTTTTTTCATCATAGAACTATCGGAACTTTAGTGAAAAGTCCTATAGATATTACATTGCAATTTCAAACAGATTTATCACTCAACTATTCTAATATAAATGGTGTAACAACACATCAGGGTAATGCTTTAGGGATGAATCCAATAGGGTGTCCTAGTGTATCGGGATGGCCAAAAGGAAAGGGATGGTTTAATTCTGATGCAATTATCAAGCGTTGGCAAAATTCAGATAGTGATTTACGTCACCAAAGAAGATTTAATAGTAATGATTATACTCATTTTGCAAGATTTGCTATTAAACTATTTGGAGCATCAGAGAAAAATATGGAAAAGGTAGCTATAGAATTAGTAGATCATTTTACACCTAAAGGTTTATTGACAAATGCGGAATATGATGAAGCTATTCGAGTTTTTAGAAGTGATGTTCCTGATAATCATGCTAGAAATGGTATGTGGACAATCAAATCGAGTACAGTAGGGAGGCAGGTTTATGAATTGTTACAGTATATCTGTCGCTTGCCAGAGTTTCAATTATGTTAATAACTAAAAAAATGAAGAATAATATGGAAAAAAATACACATTGTAATAAGCAAGACCATGATAAATGGTCTAGAAAAACATTTCTACAATCTTTAGGTCTTGCAGGAGTAGGAGGGATGGCATTAGCAAATACCTCTCTAGGTTTTTCGAGTAACTCTCAGTTAGCAAATGCCTTAAGAGCTGTTAATAATGATAGGATATTAATAATTATCAGACTATTTGGTGGTAATGATGGGTTGAACACGGTAATACCACTGAATCAATATGATATTTATGCTAAAGAACGCCCTACCTTGCGTGTTCCTCAGAATCAGTTGTGGAAGTTAAATTCGAATTATGCAATGCCAAATCATATGTCACAGTTACAAAGTTTGTGGAGAGGTGGTCGTATGAAGGTGGTTAACAGTACAGGTTATGATGAGGCGGCATTCTCTCACTTTAGAGGAAATGATTTCTTGGTAACTGCTGACCCTAATTTTAAGGATCAAAATACAGGTATTATGGGAAGGTATTTTGAGGCATTGTATCCGGATTATTTGGTTAGTCCACCAGATATTCCAACGGCTATTGAAGTAGGTTTTGGAAAGAATTTAGCATTTCATGGAGATCAAGGAAAGTATAGTTTATATGCAGCGTCACCTGATTTGTTAGAGACAGTAGCTAAATCGGGAGTGCGTTATGATATGAGTAGAATGCCACGTTGTTCGTATGGAGATATGGTGAAGTTTATGAGAGGTCTTACAAATTCTACGTATAAGTATAGTAGTGTTGTAAGTAAAGCTTATAATGCTTCTTCGGATTACGTGTCAGGTGTAGGATATGATAACTCTGATATGGGGAAGAGTTTAAGAATTATATCACGATTGATCAAGGGTAACTTAGGGACAAAGGTATATATGATTACAGTGAATGGTTTTGATACACATACTGTTCAGGCAGGTGCTCATAAAAATTTAATGTCTAATTTAGCTAATAGTATTTCTCATTTTTATAAGGATTTAGACCGTCAAGGAAAAGGAGATAAAGTGCTTACAATGTGTATGTCTGAGATGGGAAGACGTCTTACAGAAAACGCATCTAAAGGTACAGATCATGGAACAGCAGGACCAATTATGTTATTCGGAAGTGGTTTAAATGGAAATGGTCTTGTAGGAAAACATGCTAGCTTAAAGAAAGAGGATTTGTTAGACGGAGGGAATCACATGGCTTGGCACACTGATTTTAGATCTGTTTATTCTAATATTCTTAAGGAATGGATGCAAATAGATGCCAATACGGTTGATACTATTATGTTGAAAAAGAAGTTCCCAGATATAGATTTAGGTTTATCTTCATCACGATCTAGAAGTTTCAATTCGTCAAGTGCTAGTGCAAAGATAGGTCAAACAGTTACAGAGCCTACACCAACTATAGCTAGTACAGTGGACGCACAGGTAATATATGGATCTGAAGAAGGTACTTATATCTCGTTTAATAACCCTACTAGTCAAAATGTAACTGTTAGTATTTATGATCTTTCAGGAAAACAGGTTGGGGTTATGTATAGTAACTTTATGCTTTCAGGAGAGCAGCGTATCCCTCTTAATATGAGTCAATTTGGAGGTGATAGTGTTATTGGATATTATATTTTCCGTATAAAAGCCGATACATTCTCTATAAGTAAGAAGTTTGTTTCTAAATAGAATTAATTCGTATAACTTATAAAAAAGATAAGAGTAGGAAACCTTACTCTTATCTTTTTTATTTGTATAGTTAGGGGGGGAATTGAAAAATATTATGACGCCTATAAGTCGTTTCTTTTTCCTTTCTAGTGCAAAAGCAAAAATAATTCAACTTATTCATACGACAACTCATATTTCAATTGGTATTATTTGCC
>CAYYNF010000300.1:0-2744 GCA_964472695.1 uncultured Flavobacteriaceae bacterium | reverse complement strand
GATGGCACAGGCAGATAAGGGTATTCTATATATTGACGAAATCAATTTACTACAGGATCATCTCATAGATAACCTACTAGATGCTTCTTCTACTGGAGGCTATCATTTAGAACGTGAAGGACTTTCTCACTATATAAAAAGTAGATTCTGTTTAATTGGTTCTATGAATCCTGAGGAAGGAAACCTCAGACCTCAACTTAAAGATCGCTTTGGGTTGAGTGTAAATATTACAACTCCAACAGACACAAAATTACGTCAGGAAATTGTGAAACGTCGCTTGCAATTTGATGACAATACCGAAGAGTTCTTAGAAAGATATGAACCTCAAAACCAAATTATAGCAAAGCAGATTTACAACGCAAAACAAAACCTCTGTTCAATTCACTTTGATGACACGCTAATAGCTTACTGCTCTGACTTGGCTATTCGTTACCAAGTTGAAGGCTTACGTGCTGATATTTTATTACTAAAAACATCGAGAGCTTATGCTGCATACCTAGGAGAATCAGAAGTAACTACTGAAATGGTTAATAAAATAGCTCATTTTGTGTTTAATCATCGTGGTAATCAGACACCACCTGAAAGCCCGAATCCCGAAACTAAGGAACAGCAAGAACAAGAGAATGATACCTCAAACAATAACGAAAATACTCCTCAGGAAAACGTAAATAGCCTGACTCCCTTAAATGACTTTCTGAGAATAAAAACTAACACAGAAAGTACCACTGAGAATTTCAGCTATCAACAAGACGCTCCGCAAGGAAGTGTACATGTGACTGATACTTCAAAAACAGTACGTCAGTATGTAGCCACCGATAAGTTCTCTATACAAACAAAACGTCAGAAGAAGCAGATTTCACAACATCATATTTTCTTGATAGACTCTAGTGGGTCAATGCTTAAAGATAGGATCATCGCTTATGCAAAGGGAGCGGTACATAAAATTGTTACACAAGCAAAAAATCAACTGACTCAATTTTCTCTAATTTCATTATTTGACGGAGAAGCCCAACATATCTTAACTAATACGACCACTTTAGAAGACGTAGAAACAGCTCTAGGAAATTTGAAAACAGGAGGAAAAACCAATCTGATTGCTGGCTTTAAGAAAGTAAAAAACATAGCTACAGATATAGACTCACAGCACCACCTACATATTATTACCGACGGAAAACTAAATACCGAAAGTAGTTTAGAAAGTACCATTCTTGGATTTCAAACTTATACTAAGGCCGTAAGAAGCACCCGTATAATTGATGCAGAAACAGGTATTGTAAAGGTGGGAATAGCTCAAAAACTAGCTAAACGTATTCAGGCTAATTATGAACTTTTAATGACAAAAAATGAGTACTAAAATACACTTCATTACAGGGGGACAACGTTCCGGGAAAAGTGCTTACGGAGAAAAAGTAGCTTTGTCATTGGATGATACACCTACCTACTTAGCCACATCAAAACACTGGGACGAAGAATTTTCGAAACGAATACACATTCATCAGGAAAGACGTAACCAACAATGGATAACTATAGAAGAGTCTCTATATATTAGTAAAGCTACCGTACACAACAAAGTGATATTTCTTGACTGTATTACCCTTTGGCTCGCTAATGTAATGGAACACTTTAATTATAATCCTGAACTGAGTTATGAATTTATAAAAAAAGAATGGACCGCATTAAACCAAAAAGAAGCTACTATAATCGCTATTAGTAACGAAATTGGAATGGGAGTAATTCCTATGGAAAGTGCTACCCGAAAATTTGTTGACTTACAAGGAAAAGTAAATCAATACATAGCAGAAAAAGCGGATAAAGTAGACTTCGTAGTTTCAGGAATACCTATACATGTAAAATCATGAAACACCAATTTATCATAGCAGCACCCAATAGTAACGCTGGGAAAACTACTGTTACACTAGGACTATTGAGACTATTACAACGTAAAGGCATTTCGGTGCAACCTTTTAAGGTAGGTCCAGATTATATAGATCCTAAATTCCATGAAGTAGCGTGTAAACGTAAAGGTGTAAACCTCGATTTGTTTATGATGTCTGATGAAGAAATTATGTATTCATTAGAAACCTACGGCAAAGATAGTCAGGTAAACTGTATAGAAGGAGTTATGGGATTATTCGATGGTGCTAAGAAAGATAAAGGCAGTACCGCTGAAATGGCTAAAAAATTAGAAACTCCTGTGCTATTGGTCATAGATGCTAAATCAGTAGCTTACTCTGTAGCCCCATTAATTCAAGGCTTTATTAATTTTGACCCCGAAGTGCCTATCATGGGAGTCGTATTTAATAGAGTAGGATCTGAGCGACACTATCAAATACTTAAAGACGCGTGTGAAGATATTGGAGTGACGTGCTTTGGCTACCTATCACGCTTAAAAAATATAGAAATACCTTCAAGGCACTTAGGTCTTAACATAGACAATATTGAAAAATTTGACCTTGTCATTGATGAAATAGCTTCTGCTATGGAACACACTTTGGATTGGAAGGATATTCTAAAAGTAGCTTTCAAAAAGGGGATAAAGAATAATACCGAAATAGAAACTCCTAAATGTGATCCAATACAATTTGCCGTAGCAAAAGATGAAGCATTTAATTTTATATACACACAAACCGTAAGCTCGTTACATACACTAGGTACAGTAATCTATTTTAGTCCATTACACGATAAAGAAATGCCTACATGTGACTTTCTATACTTACCAGGGGGCTACCCTGAATTACATTTAG
>CAYYNF010000299.1:0-2760 GCA_964472695.1 uncultured Flavobacteriaceae bacterium | reverse complement strand
CTTATTAGTTATATAACACTCTATGTGTTTATATTTAATCTATTGAATAAGTAATAAATAAAGATACTTTTCTTCTCTTCATTATTTTAGGAACAAACTAATATGTATTTTTGAAATCTCAAGTTCAAGCTATGAAACTATTAATATTAAATGGACCTAACTTAAATATGTTAGGTAAACGTGAGCCTAGTATTTATGGAAATATAACTTTTGCAGACTATTTCAATACGTTACAGGGAAAGTATACAGATATTGAATTAAGTTATTATCAGTCTAACCACGAAGGTGACTTAATAACAAAAATACAAGATTCACAAGATCTATATGACGGCATTATTCTTAATGCAGGTGCATATACCCATACTTCAGTAGCCATTGGTGATGCTATCAAATGTGTAACTACTCCTGTCGTAGAAGTTCATATTTCTAACACTTTTGCGAGAGAGTCTTTTCGTCATCAATCTTATATTACCCCAAATGCTAAAGGTTTGATTTTAGGTTTTGGACTAGAAGTCTATAAATTAGCGATACTTTCTTTTAATGAATAATTTTAGATAGTAGTGTGATAATAAATCAATTTTTATAGGCTACAAAATCACATAAACATCTATTTATCAGGTGTTTTATTTTTTAAATATGTTTATAGTAATAGTATATTTTATATTAAATCATCTTGAATCTAATATAAATTAAACTTGGACATTGTAAGATTGTGATTTTTATCTATGAAATTATAAACATCTTTTCCTAAATTTGAAATTGGAAAAAAAATCAAGTTAAGAAATAAAATAGAAAGCTGATGAAACTAAATAAGTTTAGTCAAAGAGTAACACAAGACGATACCCAACCTGCAGCACAAGCAATGTTGCATGCTATTGGTTTAACAAATGAAGATTTTGAAAAGCCGTTAGTCGGTATTGCTAGTACAGGTTATGAAGGGAACCCTTGTAACATGCACTTAAACGACTTAGCGAAATTGGTTAAAGAAGGTACACTTACAGAGGATGTTGTTGGATTAATATTCAACACTATTGGAGTAAGTGATGGTATTTCTATGGGAACTCCAGGAATGCGTTTTTCATTACCATCAAGAGACGTTATTGCAGACTCAATGGAGACTGTAGTACAAGCAATGTCTTATGATGGAATGATTACTGTAGTAGGATGTGATAAAAATATGCCTGGAGCCTTAATGGCTATGATTCGCCTTAATAGACCATCAATATTAGTATATGGAGGTACTATTGCTTCTGGACATCACGGAGGAAAAAAACTAGATGTAGTTTCTGCATTTGAAGCTTGGGGAGCTAAGGTAGCTGGTAACATCGATGAAGAGGAGTATCAGAATGTAATCGAAAAAGCTTGCCCTGGAGCTGGAGCTTGTGGAGGTATGTATACGGCTAATACTATGGCTTCTGCTATTGAAGCACTTGGTATGGCATTACCTTATAACTCTTCTAACCCTGCTGAGGGTGAAGAAAAGAAGAAGGAGTCTATAGAAGCGGGTAAAGCTATAAAAGTATTATTAGAAAAAGACATTAAACCTCTAGATATTGTTACTAGAAAATCACTTGAAAATGCAGTGCGTTTAGTTACAATTATGGGAGGGTCTACGAATGCAGTACTACACTTTTTAGCTATTGCTAGGGCTGCAAATATCGAATTTACACTTAAAGACTTCCAAGAAATCAGTGACTCTACACCATTTATTGCTGATCTTAAACCAAGTGGTAAATATCTAATGGAGGACGTACATAATGTAGGAGGAATTCCTGCTGTATTGAAGTACTTATTAGAAAAAGGATTATTACATGGGGACTGTTTAACCGTTACAGGAAAAACATTAGCTGAAAACTTAGCTGAAGTACCAAGTCTTCTTGAGGGACAAGATGTAATTAAACCATTAGAAGCTCCTATCAAAGCAACAGGACACCTAAGAATGTTATACGGAAACTTAGCTAAAGATGGTTCGGTAGCTAAAATTACAGGTAAAGAAGGTTTATTGTTTAAAGGTACTGCTAAAGTATTTGATGGTGAATATGCTGCTAATGATGGAATCAGAGATGGCCTTGTAGGCAAAGGTGATGTGGTAGTAATCCGTTATGAAGGGCCTAAGGGAGGACCTGGAATGCCAGAAATGCTTAAGCCAACAGCAGCTATTATGGGAGCTGGTTTAGGAAAGGACGTAGCACTTATAACAGATGGTCGTTTCTCAGGAGGAACTCACGGTTTTGTTGTAGGGCACATTACCCCAGAAGCACAAGAAGGTGGGGTAATAGGATTAGTAGAAAACGGAGATATTATCACTATTGATGCTGAAACTAATACTATTTCTGTAGATGTTTCAGATGAAGAGTTAGCAAAAAGAAAAGAAAAGTGGGTAGCTCCTGAATTGAAATTTAAGAAAGGGGTACTTTACAAGTATGCTCGCTCAGTATCATCAGCATCTCAGGGATGTGTAACAGATGAATTTTAAAAACATAAGTTTAAAAAAGTTTAAAAACACACCTTAAATTATTCAAGGTGTGTTTTTGTAAATATAAAATAACCAATATTTATGAACCAATCGAATCGTATTACTGGAGCAGAAGCAGTAATTCGTTGCTTGCTTGAAGAAGGGGTAGATCTTATCTATGGTTACCCAGGTGGAGCTATCATGCCTGTTTATGATGAGCTTTATAAGTATCAAGATAAGTTAACACATATATTAACACGCCATGAGCAAGGAGCAACTCATGCCGCTCAGGGATATGCTAGAAC
>CAYYNF010000298.1:0-2774 GCA_964472695.1 uncultured Flavobacteriaceae bacterium | reverse complement strand
ATTCACTACAATAAACAAATAAATAAACAATAAACTTATGCAGTACATTCAAAGTGCGCTATTCGTACTCCTTTTAACTTTAGGAGTAGGCTACTTTGCTAGAAACGTAAAGCGCTTAACTCGAAACATTAAACTAGGAAAAGACATCGATCGAAGTGATCAAAAAGACGTACGACTCAAAAACATGATGCGTATCGCCTTAGGGCAATCTAAAATGGTAAAAAGACCGATTGCAGGGGCACTTCATATCATTGTCTATCTAGGATTTTTAATTATCAATATTGAAGTTCTCGAAATTATTATTGATGGTATTTTTGGGACACACCGTATATTCTCTTTTATGGGGGGATTCTATGACTTCTTAATAGGAAGCTTTGAAGTATTTGCATTTGCCGTATTGGTATGTGTAATTATTTTCTGGACAAGAAGAAATGTCATAAAAATCAAACGTTTTTTAAGTCCAGAAATGGAAGGTTGGCCAAAACAGGATGGAAATATGATCCTATACATAGAGGTGGTGTTGATGCTATTGTTTTTAACAATGAACGCTGCTGATTACCAACTTCAAGTGTTGCAGGATCCTCATTATTTTAAAGGAGATAACATTGTAGGTAGCTTCCCTATTAGTTCTTGGTTAATCTTACCACTTATTCAAAACTTTGGAGCAGGGACTTTAATAGCTATTGAAAGAGTAGCTTGGTGGATTCACATAGGTGGTATCTTAGGGTTCTTAAATTACTTGTATTACTCAAAACACTTACACATTATTTTAGCATTTCCAAACACATATTTTGGAAAATTAACAGCCTACGGACAATTTACTAATGATGAAAATGTTACAAAGGAAGTAAAAATGATGATGGATCCAGATGCTGATCCTTTTGCAGCACCTGCTGAAGATGAAAGTGAAGAGGTTGCTAAGTTTGGTGCATCAGACGTAACCGACTTAAACTGGGTACAGTTAATGAATGCTTATTCTTGTACAGAATGCGGACGTTGTACTAGTGAGTGTCCTGCAAACCAAACAGGAAAAAAATTATCACCTCGTAAAATTATGATGGATACTCGTGATCGTTTGGAGGAAGTAGGACGTAATATGGATGCTAACAATGGGGTTTTTGTTCCTGATAACAAACAATTACTCAACGACTACATCTCTACAGAAGAACTATGGGCATGTACTACCTGTAATGCATGTGTTGAAGCTTGCCCTATTAGTATTGACCCATTATCAATCATTAATGAAATGCGTCGCTATTTGGTAATGGAAGAAAGTTCAGCTCCTTCAGAATTAAATAACATGATGGGGAATATAGAGAATAATGGTGCCCCTTGGCCTTTTAACCAAATGGATCGTTTGAACTGGGCAGATGATAATTAAATAATATACATACTTAAAAAGTGTCCACTAGCAAAGCTAAGTGCGACACTTTTTTTTAAACTTAAAACTAAAACCATGAGTGAATCAATCAAAGTGCCTACTATGGCACAATATATGGCAGAAGGTAAACAACCAGAAGTATTGTTTTGGGTAGGGTGTGCTGGAAGCTTTGACGATAGAGCCAAAAAAATCACTAAAGCTTTTGTAAAATTATTGAATAATGCAGGAGTTGATTTTGCAGTGTTAGGAACTGAAGAAAGTTGTACTGGAGACCCTGCTAAGCGTTCTGGAAATGAATTTTTATTTCAGATGCAGGCCGTTACTAATATAGAAGTGTTAAATGCTTATGAAGTGAAAAAAATTGTAACGGCTTGTCCTCATTGTTTTAATACCATAAATAATGAGTATCCACAATTAGGGGGAAATTATGAAGTAATGCATCACACAACATTCCTAAAATCTTTACTGGATGAAGGTAGACTAAAAGTAGAGGGAGGACGTTTTAAAGGAAAGCGTATTACTTTTCATGATCCTTGTTATCTAGGAAGAGCTAACAATGTATATGAAGCTCCACGTGACTTACTAAGAAAACTAGAAGTAGAACTTTTAGAAATGAAAAAATGTCGTACAAATGGACTTTGCTGTGGAGCAGGAGGTGCGCAGATGTTTAAAGAGCCTGAAAAAGGAAACAAGGACATCAATATTGAACGCACTGAACAAGCATTAGAAGTAACCCCTAATGTAATTGCTGCAGGTTGCCCTTTCTGTAATACTATGATGACTGATGGAGTAAAAGGTAAAGAAAAAGAAGGTGAGATAGAAGTACTCGATATTGCTGAAATGATCGCTTCTGCTAAGGATTTATAAACGGAGTATAGAATATTACGCCAATAAAAAATTCCTTTTATAAGTTAAAAACTTATAAAAGGAATTTTGTTTTGTTAACGTCGTCTTCCTTTACTTTTGTTCTTATCACGAAGTTCTTGTTCTAATCTCGGATAATGACTTGGATGTGCTGTAGGAAAACGTCTTTCTAACTCACGACGATGTCCGCTATTCATACGTTCATATCGTTTCAACCTATCAAGTTGCTGTTTTATTTCTGCATCTCTTTTTGCATAATTTCTTCTTCTTTCTTCAGCTGTAGGAAGTCTTAATTCTTCACGTCTAGCTTCTTCTTCTCGTCTTTTAGCTTCTTCTTTTTCTCTTTTAGCTTTTCGTCTTTTAGCTTCTTCTTTTTGTCTTTTAGCTTCTTCTCTTTCTCTTTTAGCTTCTTCTTTTCGTCTTTTAGCTTCTTCTGATGATGATGAATTGAAAAATCCCATATTTATATATTTTTTTTACAAAAATAATACAATTCAAAAAGAGAAGAAACCACTAATCGATATTAATG
>CAYYNF010000297.1:0-2776 GCA_964472695.1 uncultured Flavobacteriaceae bacterium | reverse complement strand
CTATAATTCTTTGAAAGTAAAGCTGCGATATAATGATTATTCCTAGAAAAACCTAATTTTCAACCGATGAAACACCTTTAATTCAGTGTTTTGATCGATAAAATACCCAGTTATATCGAAAACATAGGATTTTTCTTAGTTAATTAAAGGTTAAGGTATAACTTTACCTTACGGTTTTCCCCTAAACCTAAGTGTCCCCAGCACTTTTATCACACAAATTTTCATAGTATTAAGGGTCTAAACATAAAGACAGGAAAGTGAAAAGGATAATTAAAAAATCAGGAAGTCGTAAAACGTTTCTGAAGTACAACAACCTACTTATAGCAACAATCTTTGTTGTTACAAATTTCTATACGTCTTATAGTCAGGTTGAAGTACCTTTAAGTAAACGCACAGAACTTACACTTAAAGGAGACTTTAAGTTTGTTTCAAATACGATCTTAGGAAAAGTTAGTAATGATGATGGAACTGGAGTATTTGATCCTAACCAAAGCTATAATGATGGTGGATTAAATAACCAATTCAGAATGGGGTTTATCGATATTGATGATGACCCATCTACATTCAACTCAAGCAGTGCAAAATTAAATACAAATTCTAATTGTAATGCTATTAAGCATGTAGGTCTATATTGGACAGCTGCATATGCAGATGAAAACAGAGCACATGACATTAGCTCTATAAAACTTAAACTTCCTGGAGCTTCATCTTACACTGATATTAATAACGCTACTGTTATTCATGATTACTACACTGATAAAGAATCTATTTTTAAGCAATATTCTTGCTATAAAGATATCACAGAACTTGTTTTAGGATTAAGTAATCCTAACGGAATGTACACTGTTGCTAATATTCCTGCAACTACTTCAGAAGTTAATGACGATGATAAACTTGGGAATGGATTAGCTGGTGGATGGACTATAGTTGTGATATATGAGGATGCTTCTAAGCCAAGAAAACGTTTTTATGTTTATGATGGTTTTGTAAATATTGATGCAAAAGCTAAGCCCGTTAAATTTTCTTTTGATAACTTCCAAACGATCCCTAAAGGTTCAGTGAACGCAAAAATCGGAGTAATCTCTTATGAAGGTGATAAAGGAATTAGAGGTGATAGATTTCAAGTTCTTTCTAGACTAAGTGGAAAATATAAGAGTATTACGGACAACACCAATCCGATGAATAACTTCTTTAATGCTAATATCACCGAAAATGGTAGGGATATTACCACTAGAATTCCTGCAAGTCGCAATACGTTAGGTTATGATGCTGATCTTTTCAATATTAAGAATGCCGCGAATAATATCATTGGAAACAACCAATCAGAAGCTTCTTTTAGATTATTAACTGATAATGATGGATACTCTGTATCTGCAGTAGCTTTTAGTATTGAAATATATGAACCAGCGATACATATGGTAAAACGATCTAAGTATAAAGATGGAAAATTTATTTTTCCAACGGATTACTTAGCTCCAGATGAAGAAATTACATATAGTATCACTGTTTACAATGACGGGAACGACGATTCAAAAAACACAGTTATTACTGATCGATTACCTGAACATGTTATATTTTCAAAAGAATCAGTGGTATTACCTTCTAAAAAAATCAAATACAAATATGACAAAGAAGCGCATGCTATTCGATTTACTATCCCTGATAAATTAGTTAAAAAGAATAGTCCTTCTTTTAAAATAAACTATAACGTATTAGTTACTACTTCATGTGAGTCTATTAATGAGCATGGTGAAGCATTAATTGTAGACAATCCTGTGATAGCTGAATTTAATGGTACATTAAACGAAAGCAAAAAATATACTGAAGGATATAATCATTACAATAAATGTAATGCTCCAGATTTTTATAGAATGAAATTAGCTGTAGATTTAACAGGTTTAAATTGCCCTAATTTTATTAAGTATGCAAGAGTTCCTAAGAAACAATTTGAAGATAAGAATAAAGAACTTGCAGACGTTGATTATGATAAAAAATCACAAACCGCAGGTTTCAATGAAAAAAATAATGAGGATCAAAACTCTCCTACTGCTGCTGCAGAAAAACCAAATACAATAAGAGATTTAATTGATCTTAATGAAATTTATTTTGAATTCGATAAGTGGGATATAACCACTAGAGCTGCTGATGAGTTGAATAAGATTGTAAGTTTAATGACAAAGGAATATCCTGATATGGTCATTAAGATTGAAACGCATTCGGATAGTAGAGGGAATGATGACTACAATATGTCATTATCACAAAAAAGAGCTGAGTCTATTTACAACTACTTAGTAAGTCAGGAAATCTCAGAAAACAGAATACTTTCTTACCAAGGTTTTGGTGAAACGAGACCTATAAATAATTGTCTGGATGGAGCTAATTGTGATGAGGAAGAATATCGAAAAAATAGAAGATCTAATTTTGTAATTCAATAATACAGATCAAAAAATAAAATGTATTTAAGGAGATAACCGTTCTATAGACCAGTTGTCTCCTTCTTTTTTTGCATATCTCAAACGATCATGCAATCTATTTGGTCTACCTTGCCAAAATTCAAATGAAATAGGTTGTAAAACATATCCTCCCCAAAAATCTGGTTTTGGAATTTCTTTACCCTTATACTTTTCTTCTAAATCTCTTAAATTTTGCTCTAGTACATTTCTTGAAGCAATAACTCTACTCTGATTTGAGGCCCAAGCTCCAAGCTGACTTCCTCTTGGTCTAGAATTGAAATACTGTTTGCTTTGGCTTTCATCAACTTTTAACACTTCTCCTT
>CAYYNF010000296.1:0-2795 GCA_964472695.1 uncultured Flavobacteriaceae bacterium | reverse complement strand
AAATAACTGCGGAAAAAACAATACAATTCCCACAATGATTAGTTGTATAAGGATAAAAGGTACTATCCCTCTGTAAATTTGGCTCGTCTCAAGCCCATCTGGAGTTACTCCTTTTAAATAAAACAATGCAAACCCAAAAGGAAGCGTTAAAAAAGAGGTTTGTAAATTCAATGCAATCAATACCCCCACCCAAAGCATATCCATACCCAACGCATTAAAAACTGGGGTAACCACTGGAACAATAATAAATACGATTTCTATAAAATCAATAAAAAAACCTGCTATGAAAATCACGATCATTACTAGTAAAAGAAATAACATAGGGCTCAAATCAGAAGATAGAATCAACTGCTGTAAATATGCATCTCCTCCAAGGGATCTAAATACTAAGGTAAAAGTAGTAGCTCCAAGTAAAATAAAGAAAACCATAGAGGTTAACTTCATAGTCTCTTGCCCTACTTCTTTTAGAATTTTAAACGAAAACTTTTTCTGAACTATAGTTAAGATTGTTGCACCTAGAGCACCAATAGCAGATGCTTCTGTAGGTGAGGCTACTCCTGTAAATATGGAACCTAACACTAACACAATCAATAAAATAGGCAAAAACAAAACTTTCAAAAGTTTAGCTATAAAATTCTCTCCTCTAAACGCTTCTATTTCTTCCTTCGGAATACTAGGAGCATCTTCCTTATTAATAAATGAAGTAATTAAAATATAAATGATATACAATCCCACTAAAACTAAACCTGGCACTAAAGCAGCAGAAAATAAAGCTCCTACATCCACCGAAGCACTGCCTCTTGAAGAACTATTTATGGTATCTGCTAATAAAACCAAAACTATAGACGGAGGAATGATTTGACCCAATGTCCCTGAAGAAGCTATAACTCCCGTTGCTAATTCAGTTTTATATCCACGTTTTAACATTGTAGGTAAACTAATTAAACCCATAGTTACCACAGTTGCTCCCACAATACCCGTAGAAGCAGCTAACAATGCTCCCACTAAAACCACAGAAATAGCAAGTCCGCCTCGAACTTGACCAAATAACATGGCCATGGTTTCTAGTAAACTTTGGGCTAAGCCCGATTTTTCTAGCATAATTCCCATGAAAATAAAAAGAGGAACCGCCATAAGTACATAATTATTCACTACACCCATAATACGTGAGGGCAATAAATAAAATGTAGACATTTGAAAAATCTCTGGTGCAAATATGGAAACCCCAAAAGCAAAAGCTACCGAAATTCCTCCTAAGGTAAACGCAACAGGATATCCTCTAAGAATCAAAATGAAGATAATAACAAATAATACAATCGCTAAATACTCCATTATGATCCTTGATTAAAAATTATCTGTATAGATTTTAGTACCTGAGAAATGCCTTGTATGAGTAGAAATACAAAACCTAGTGTTATACAAAACTTCAATACATACAATGCAGGAAGCCCTCCTGCCTGAGGAGAAGATTCACCGATCATAAATGAAAACAAACCATAGTACCATGAAGAAACAATGACTACATAACACCAAGGAATCAACAAAAAGATCCCTCCCAGTAAATCAATCCATGCTTTACCTTTATTAGAAAGTCGATTGTAGAAAATATCAACTCTCACATGTTTATCGTATTTAAAAGTGTATCCTGAACCTAATAAAAATAAGATTCCAAAGAGATAAATTTCTACCTCGATAATCCAAACATAGGTAAATTGAAAAATGTACCTGATAATTACATCGATACCAATAGCAAGTGCTAAAACAACAGGGACCCAACTTACTACGGTCCCTACCTTTTCGCCTATTGCATCAAGTATATCAATAATTTTTTGCATACTGTTTTATATCGGGCGTTGAAGATACTAAAATAACCGACAATAAAAAGTATGCTAACTTTTATCTCACAAACACTAACTCATCTGATTTAACAGTGTGCTCTTCACTAAAACTATACCCTTCATAATTAAAGCCTTTTAAGTCTTCAATAGTCTCTGCACCGGTATCAATAATATACCTTACCATCATCCCTCTTGCTTTCTTAGCAAAAAAACTGATCATTTTTAACTTATCTCCTTTCCAATCCTTAAACTGAGGAGTAATTACTGGAACATTTAGTGTTTTTTTATCCACCGCTTTGAAATACTCATTACTCGCCAGATTCACAAATAATTCATCTTCGGTAAGTTCCTCATTCAACATTTTGGTAACCGTTTCTTTCCAAAACTCGTATAAATTATTTTTACGCCCTACTTTAAGTTTTGTCCCCATTTCTAATCGATATGGTTGAATTAAATCCAATGGTTTCAGAACCCCATACAAACCTGAAAGAATTCTCAGTTTATCCTGTAAAGCATCTAATTTATCTTCGGGAATGGTATAAGGATCAAGCCCCACATATACATCACCGTTAAACGCATACACCGCTTGTCTTGCATTTTCAGCGGTAAATGGAAGACTAAACTCTTGATTTCTTTGCCAATTGAGTTCTGCTAATTTATCACTGATACTCATTAAATCAGACAGCTTTTTAGGAGTTTGCTTCTTTAGAACCGAATTCAATTTCTCTGCCTCTGATAAAAATGAAGCCGAGGTATGTCTTTCAGTTGGTAATTCCGTTTCAAAGTCTAATGACTTCGCTGGTGATATTACTATTTTCATCTAATTCTTTTTTTACAATATTCAAAAATACAATTGTCAGCTTGTAATCAAAATATACCGAAACAATTCCTTTCTATAGTGCTATTGAAATATCTAATAGATAAAAAAAACCCGCCTTTTTCAGACGGGTTTTAAAC
>CAYYNF010000295.1:0-2815 GCA_964472695.1 uncultured Flavobacteriaceae bacterium | reverse complement strand
ACCCAGCTTTTTTACCTAAAATTACATCAATCCTTTTTAGTTAAACAAGCTCTAAGAAACCTCTATTATCTTGGGCCATTAAATTTACGTTGTGGTCTTTGTACAGGCGTATCTTGTTTGATTGCTTGAGCTTTTTCTTTTGCTTTAATTTGTTGCATTCTGATAGTACTCTCTTTAAGTTTAGTAGAAACTACTTGTGTTTTTGCTAGATCCTTATCTGTTAGCGGAGCTTCTTCACGATTAACAACTGTATTTTTGTCTTTATTATTAGACTTTTTATCGAAAGGTGTATTGAAAATATTTACGAGACTAAAATTATTGTTTTTGTCATTCTTTTGTTCCGTTTCTTTGTTAGAGCTTTCTTGCTGTATCGTACCAGTATTTTCTGTTTTTTGTTTATTCTGTTCGTTACCAGCAGCTATTCTTCTCCTAGCTCTTTTTTGACGTATTCTCCTTTTTAATTCTTTAAGGTATTCTTCTTTCTTTTTTTTCTTTTTGTCTTTAGAGAGTTTTTGTCTTTCAAGAGTCCTAAGCTCTATCAATTGTTTTTTAATACCTGAAATTGCTTCTATTTCTTCTTTTGAAGAGAAGGCATCACGCTCTTTAACTTTTTGTTGAAGCTCATTTAAGATTTGAGGAGATTCTGGATCAATACTTTTATAGTCTTCCATATTTGACTGAAGATCGCTAATAATTAATTCTAGTTCCTCCTTCGCCTTATTGCTATTTTCTGATGAATAAGTTGGCATAACTTTTAAAGTATTTTAAATTATTATAGTATAGACTCGATATGATAGACTACAAAAGTACTTATTTAATATGATTGAAATATTGAGATTAGGTATACGATATCATATATTCAGTTATTTTATCATATTATTTAGTTAACATATCGCTGTTATTAAGTCTAGTATATGTTTTGATCGATAAACTGATATTAAAAAAAGTCTCAAAATTACTTTGAGACTTTTGTTTGTTATACTAATTGAACTATTTTTTTTAAAGCAAGTGACTATTAGAAACAGTATTTACCTTGGTCGGTAATTTCGTCAGCAATTATATTTCTTAAGCTTACGATATTAGGTAAGTTTTGGTATTTAGTGAAACGTTTTAGTCCCATTAACATCATTTTTTGTTCGTCACCTTCTGCAAATGAAGCAATACCTTCTTTCGCTTTAGAGGTAATATTTTCAATAGCATTGAATAGGTATAATTGTGTCATTGCTAATTGTCCTTTTTGAGATTCTAGTCCAAAGCGATCTATGTTCTTTTCAGTTCTTAGAATAGCAGACTCTATCATGTAAATCTCAATTAGAATATCACTAGCAGCCATTAGTAATTGTTGGTGTTTTTCTAATTCAGGTCCGTATTTCTGTACAGCACTTCCTGCTACCATTAAAAATACCTTTTTGAGATTTTTTAATATAGCCTTTTCTTCAGAAAGTGGTTCAGAGTAGTCAGGTACATCGAAAGAAGGAATTCCTGTTAATTCATCAGCTACGGCCATAGCAGGTCCTAATAAGTCCACATGTCCTTTCATTGCCTTTTTGATCAGCATTCCTACACTTAACATACGGTTAATTTCGTTAGTACCTTCATAGATTCTTGAAATACGTGCATCTCTCCATGCTGATTCCATAGGGGTATCAGCAGAGAATCCCATACCTCCATAAATCTGGATTCCTTCATCAGTACAACTCTGTACATATTCAGAAACAGCAACTTTTAAGATCGAACATTCGATAGCGTATTCTTCTACACCTTTTAGTTCAGCTTCTTGGTGTGTGTTACCTTCTTCTATGCGAATATTGATACGATCTTCGATATTTTTAGCAGCACGGTAACTTGCAGATTCACCCACATAGGTATTCGTTGCCATATCAGCTAATTTTTTGCGAATAGCTCCGAATGTAATGATTGGTGTTTTGAATTGAATACGTTCAGAGGCATAGCCTACTGCAGAGTTAATTACTCTACGTTGAGCATCTAAACATGCAGCCGCTAATTTTATACGACCTACATTAAGGGCATTCATAGCAATCTTGAATCCATTCCCTCTTTCAGAGAGCATATTTTCTACAGGTACTTTAGTATCGCTAAAGAATACCTGACGAGTAGAAGAAGAATGAATCCCTAATTTATGTTCTTCATCACCAAGTGTTATTCCATTAGTAGGGTCGTTCTCTACGATAAAACCTGTAATATTTTTATCATCTTCAATACGAGCAAAAACAATAAATACATTAGCGAATCCTGCATTAGAGATCCACATTTTTTGTCCTGATATTAAGTAGTGAGAACCATCTTCACTAAGTACCGCCTTCGTTTTACCACTATTAGCATCAGATCCAGCTCCAGGTTCTGTAAGACAGTAAGCACCAAACCATTCACCTGTAGCTAATTTAGGTACGTATTTCTGTTTTTGAGCTTCGTTTCCGTATAATGTAATAGGCATAGTACCGATACCTGTATGTGCACCAAAAGCAGTAGCAACTGATCCTGTAGCCCCTGAAATATAATCACATACAAGCATTGTTGATACAAACCCCATGTCCATACCTTCATATTCAGAAGGCACAGATACTCCTAATAGTCCGAGTTCACCAGCTTTACGCATAACTGCTTCAGTTAAAGCATAGTCTTTTTTCTCGAAACGTTCTTTGTTGGGCCAGATTTCACGGTCAACGAAATCTTGTACAGTTTCTTTCATCATTTTCTGCTCTTCAGAGAAGTCTTCAGGTGTGAAAATATCTTCGCAGTTTGTTTCTTTTACGAGGAATTGACCTCCTCTTAGGATTTCTTTATTAAGTACTGT
>CAYYNF010000294.1:0-2837 GCA_964472695.1 uncultured Flavobacteriaceae bacterium | reverse complement strand
AAATTCAACAGTAACTGCTGATAGGGAGGTTGCTGCAACACCTCCATCACCTGACACAGAAGTTGGTAGAAAATCTAGATCACGTGGTTTGTGTTAGACCTTTATCATAAATAATCTCCACCTCATTGCCAATTAGAGCTCTAAAAAGTTAGGGTAAACCCTTAAAATTTCTTTTTGAAAGAAAGATGTTTTATAATCAGCAATTTACACCTCTGACAAATCAAAATTTTAATTTTGTTGATGTTTTATGTTAACTAATTTCGTGTGTTTGCCTTTCCAAAAGGTCACAAACAAAACTATTCAAATAAGTGTTGTAGGTATTTAAACTGAGTTAACTGTATAGGTAGTTATATTTAACTGATTATAAACACTATTCCATTGAATACTTAGTAATTCACTTCTTAATTACACCTCTTTTTAGTTTATTTACTATTCAACTTACAAGCGAATAATACAAGTTGAGAGTGTGTATCCGTAAGGAAATATCGAGATTTTAATATAATAACTTTAAGTTAATTATGAGAAACGAAGAGAAAACAGAGAAAACAGAGAAAAAACGACTCATAGATTTTATGAAGAAATCTGTTTACAGGAAAACAAACAAAGGAGTGAAACAGTTATTAAAACATATAACTCATTCATTAAGATCCGGAGTATCAGGACAACTTACCCCTCATCAGATTAAATCATTAGAACTTAATGTTGATCTAATTAATAATGTACTTGATAGACATAGTCAAAAGTTATCATCTACAACAATAAAAGAACTCAATGATACTAAACGACTTGCTGTAAATCTATTGAAGCTGGAAGTCGAAAAATTATCAAATGATCTAGACCGTTTAAATAAAAGTTTTGATAGAAATGGATCGTTGACCAATGATCAGCATAAAGAATTAAAAGAAATCCTCTCGACGATTAGCTCTATTACCACTGATATACTACCAGAAGACTTAAGAGATGAGATTATTGCAGCACGTGAGGCTTGTAAAAACACATTAAATAAAGTAATTACAGCTAATAAGAAAAAAATTCTTTCTCACAGGCTAGACCAAGCAGATCTACTCGTCCTTCAACATAATATAGCAATAGATTTAAGTAGCGAACAAAAAGATCAACTCAAAGAACTACTTAGAGAACTTGATCAAGAAGCACTACCACCAGAACTAGAAGAAAGATATAACGCATCGAAAGAACGACTTAACAACACTATAAGTTCAATCGAATTATCTGATCCAACTGTTCAAAAGCAAAATAAGATCTCTGATATAATAAATAAAATAGAGCGAAGAGAAGAATTTACAGGGTTAGACTTAAAGAAATTAGAAGACACTATTGACTCTATAGACTCAATATTGAAATATAACTCACACTCTCTGAACCCCGATGCAAAAAGTGACTTTCAGAAACAAAAAGCTGGACTTGAAAAAGCTTTAGAAAAGGGTAATAAAATCCTAGAAGAAAGAAGAAAGTCTAAAAAGACAACCACACAAAGAGTGGAATCGAAGGTAAGTACTGAAAGAAAAGTTGATAGAAGACCTCCACTACCAAGTTACAAGGAATTGATGGCAGCTATGGCTGCTGAGAAGGCTCCTCCAAATTATGAGGAGGTAATTGGGAGTCCTAGTCCTAGAAGAGAAGGTACAATAATACCAGAACCTCCTGCTGGAGTAGCACCATCGGTTCCTAAAGCACCTGCTCAAGAACTCTTAGATTCAATAACAACTAATAGAAATCAAATGAGGAATGACCAATTACCTCTTGATGTTAGAACCAAAGCCGCAGAAACTGTTGTTGAGAAAATTGATGAATTAAGGACTAAACACCCACAAGTTTACAGACAGCACCAAAAAAAGCTAGAAAGTACAAAAAGAAGTGTTGATACAGCAAAAATAAGAATAAGGGTGCAACAACTAAAAGAAGCTCTTGAAGGAGTTACATCTTTAAATAATGATGCTCTTCAAAAAGCGACTGAGTTACATCAGATCATAAATGATCAATCATCATCTAGATTATTTGATGCTGATTACAAAGCCGAATGTAGAATCGCTGCTAATGATGTATTTGAAAAAGTAGATACCGCTATTAGAAATAGAATGGACACTGTTTCCAACAAAACAGCTTCGGGACCAGATCGTTTGAAAGCTGCAAAGGAAGCCGAAGCTCTTTTAAAATCTATTCCAGAAGGTTATGGATCTGACATAGGTCCACATGAAAAAGGTCTTTATGAGAAACAAATTGATGAGATCGTTACAGCTGATCCTAAATTATTCGAATTGTATGAGAAGGTTATGAATACTAAACTCCCGTTAGAAGAACGAGCAGATGCAGCAATAGAGTTACGAAGCAAGTTAGACAAGACACCTGGGGGGATTATTCATAAAAGAACTAGAGACACCTATGAAGAAAAGGCTAAAGAGTTTCAAAATGGGTTGAAAGAAAAAGCACATAAGCTACTTAAGAATGCTGAAAATCCTCAGCTTTCTATTAAAGACAGAACTGCTGCAGCTACCACAGTACAAGGTATGTTGTTCCGTCTTCCAGATGATATTATGTCGAAAGAAGACAAAAGAGCAATGAATGATAAAGCAATGAACGTGAATAACAATTTAGCTGCAGGTCGTAGAACTCTAGAGGGCACTAGACGAAGAACAACAGCACAAGAAAGGTCTACACAAAGAAAGCCTACACAAAAAAGGGGACAAGGGATATAGTCTAGGCAACCGACTTGAATCCTCTTATTAACAAAAAAAGGTACACAAGTTTTTAAACTTGTGTACCTTTTTTAAATTGGTATAATTCCGTTGATATTAATACGTAAATGTAGTTCCTTCTCG
>CAYYNF010000293.1:0-2857 GCA_964472695.1 uncultured Flavobacteriaceae bacterium | reverse complement strand
GCAGTACCATTCGTGTATATTAATAGTTTACGATTGAATAGTAAGTTTCCTTCTTCATCGTAAATTTCAATAAGATAATTACCTGACTGGCGTAAGGCATAGGTATTAGTATTAGGAATTTTAAGCTCATAATGGGTGTAATTCTGTAAGGTATTTTCTGAATTATACACATCTAAAATGCGTACATCATCAAATCCATCAATAACATTATTGACCGATAAAGGACTTGGTTTCCAATCATAATCGTAATGATGAATTTGATAATAATAAAATGCTTCATCACCCTGAAGGTCATCAAAATGTAAACTAAAACTTTGCCCCAACTCTAAAATAGGTATACCATATTGTATTTTACCTTGGGAGGAAAAATAAATAGCACTAATATTTGAGGGTGGAGGAACTATTTTTACGGATTGAGCCAATACCAATAACGGACAACATAGAAAAATCAATAATTTTATCATACATAAGTTTTATACTTGACTATAATATACATAACACCGAAAGAAAATCTAAGATTATTTTCACACCATATTGTTTTTAACAAACTACTAAACAGATCTTTCCAATTTTAAATTATCACTATAAATTTAACACAAAAACAAATATAATATCCTGTTTTTTGATTATATTGTATCTAACAATTATTTTCGTACTCACAATACAACTGAGACAAATTATAGTCTAGGCAAAAATAGAAACAATCATCCTCCACTTTTATGAAAGTAGGCTTCACCCCTTCCTTCTCCCAAATTACTCCTCCATCCTTTAAAAAAAAATGGTCTTATTTCATAGAGTACACTTCTGAAAATATTACTATAATAACCTATAAGTTTGTTCTATTACTTATTAAGTCAGGAATTACGTACGGAAGTATCTGTTGGCTTAGTGATTTTCTCATTGATACTTACATAAAAACTTATAACGCAAAAAATACTGCGAATGATATTTTTGATGTAATTATCATAGGACCTATAGGGTGGATCATTGCTATGATACTATGGTTAAAGGTACTTAGCAAAAAAACACAAAAGAGTCTCAGAGGTGATGCTGTTAGATCACAACAAACAGATCAACCAATCCTTTTAAATGAAGGTGAAAAAATAGTCGTCGATGTAAAAATACTAGGTGTTTTTCTAAAAGAAGCCGAAATTTCTTATCTAAAACTCCTCACACTAAGTCAAGAGCTGGATCTTGATACAAATGGAAATTACATAAAAGAAGTGAATGGTTTAGAACTAGAATTTTCATTTAATGAATCGCAAGAAGCAATAATTAAAATAAAGAAAACAGAAAAACTTAAAACAGAAGCCAAAATATATAGAGATCGCCTAGCTCCTAAGGTGAAAAATCTGGATATGAAAAAAGTTGATTTGGAAAAACAACTCAAACAACAAAAATCAGATAAAAAAGCTAAACGCAAAGATGCTTCTATTAAAGCTCGCAAAGACCTACAAGACAAGATGGATAAAACCGCTTATAGTATGGGATCAGACACATCACCTACTATAGCTAGTGGAAATATTAATACCGAATCCAATACTCCCATCACACTTAAAAGTATGGCATCGAGCAACAATATAGACCTCAACAAACGGGGGAAAGCGGTTCGAAAAGCTGCCGATGATTTTACACTCACCAACAGCTACACTTACACCCCTCATAACGAAGATTTCCCTGAAGGACTAACCATATCTGTAGCTGCACTTACAGAAGTTTACTATAAAGTACAAGCCAAACAAAAAGAACTAGGTGTAGAAAATACAGTATCAAAGAAAAGTGGTCTTAACACTAAATTATAATAATATTACAGCAAACCAATACGTCATCATACAAAAGAGGTATTGATTTTTACAACCAATACCTCACTTCCTTTTTGAAACCTAAAATGCTACACAATACTAGCGACTACCTCTAACGAAACCTCTATTTCGACTAGGGCTAGAAGCCTCTCCTTCTGAAACTGCTAACACTGTCACTCCTGCTGTTTGACTAGTAGTCACCCCTCTTTCTTGTTGATGAGACGTTCGTACTGCAGTGGAATGAGTAAACCCTCCCAATACATGACCATCTACTAATGTGGCTGTAGCAATTGGTACGTCTTCTGGCACAGCTAATGATCCTCCAATACCTGTTAATGCGTATTCAGGAGCTAAAGGTGCTGATGGTTCTACTCCTGACAACATCAACTCTTCTGGTGGTGCCGAAGGTGTCATACTATACTCAGGAACTAAATCCAATTCTGCTGCTAAACCTTCCATATAATCCACATTTGGTTCAGAATGTATATAATCCTTAATAACCTCTCTAATATCATCCTTTAAATACCCCTTTTTACTACTTATATCCCCTACAAGTCGCTCCATCTTTTTACGATAATTCTTAGACTTTTGAATCATATCATTATATTCTAAATATAAATCCTGTAAGGCTTTATCCTGACGCTCTAACTGTGCTTTTAAAACATCTATTTGTTTATCGTACAGATTATATGTTTGTGCTATATTCTGATCATCACGCATTGCTATAATTACTCTTTGAAGCTCACTAAGTGTAGCTTTCCTTTCTTCTTTCATAGCACCGAAATCTTTAACGATAGCCTCACATGATTCAACAAATGTTTTTAAATTATCTACACATTCTCTTAGATCTGACCCAACTTCCTGTGAACTATCCTTAACACTGTTACTATTAGATCGCATTTTGCGCATTGATGCAGTCAATGCCTTTCCAATTTTACGACCCCTGCTCTTTTTTGTAGACTGTACCTCCACTGAAGTTTCATCTAAAAGATCATCTGATAAGGGAGGAAATATAGAAGAGAAACCAGAAGCAAGTTCTAAACCTTCCTTTTGAT
>CAYYNF010000292.1:385-2871 GCA_964472695.1 uncultured Flavobacteriaceae bacterium | reverse complement strand
TTTATAATCTTGATCTTCTAAATCATGTAAAACGTCTTTCAGGTACTCATATCTGTTTAAAGTAGGAATTACTATACTAATCCTTGGGTTTTTTCTAATGAGCTGAGAATTAAATGATTTATAGTTTGAATATTCTAATGGATTTGAATAGAGATCTACACGTTTAACACTGCTAACCTTCACAAAAGCATTAATCTCCTTTATTGGATTGTTAAAAGACAAAATCCTTAGTAACAAAACGTAAATTGTCCAAATAGGATTGAAGTACTTTTTAACAAAGCGATATTCATCCTCTAAGGGTAATTTTTTAAACTCAGAATAAGTTTCTGCATTGCCTATATAGCCCATTTGTATTGCCTGCCAGGACAAATCATACAAGGTTGAAATATTGCTTAAATAGGTTTTGTCCTCTGAAAGTTCAATTATAACATGATCTGGTAAATGCTCAGGTAAAGGAAATATTGATTTGCCAAATTTATTGGTTAAACTGAAATAATTTGTTGGCTGTAAATAATTTAAAAATTGAAATAACATTTTTCCTCGCTAAACTATTTAATAAAACACCAAACGACATGACCAAGACTTAATCCAAACTTATCTATTTGTAGTTGATCTAATTGATCTACCACTAAAGTTTTGGTTTTGAATCCTACTTGTTCAAATCTTTTATAATAATCTAATCCACAACTCCTACAATGATCTTCATGACCATGATGCTGTTTATATAGTTCGTATGGAATGCTAGAATCCTCATAAGTTGTTTCGTTGTATTTAGGATAAATAGGAACACTTAACAAAAACTTACCTCCCGGTTTTAAAATTCTGTAAACCTCCTTAATCGCTTTTTCATCCTCTTTGATATGCTCAAAAACATGCCAAGCAATTGAAAGATCATATGTGTTGGATTCTATTGTTGTATTTGTTAGATTTTGAACTAAATTAATATGGTCAAACTTTCTAATATTTAATCTATCATATTGAATACTAGAAGCAATTTTACTTTGAATGAAATTAAATTCATTGATATTGGGTGCTATGTGTAATATTTTTTTGTCGTCTTTAAGCAATCTAAAATACTCTAAAGAATATGGAATTAATCGGATTCTGGGCAATGAATTGCACTTAGGACAACGTCTTGAAAAAAATCGCATACCATTCCATCCGCATAAATTGCATTTTACATGCTTTCCTTTAAAAAATTTTGACCTGTAAGAATTCAAAAGTGACCTTTTAAAGGCAAAAATGTAACTTCGAGGATTCTTAAGTATGCGCCTTAAATCCATCTTTTAAATAGAGCTTGGCAAATCTGCACGTTGAGGAATATTAATCAAATAATCAGGATAAGGTTGATCTTTAGGTAACAATAGAATATGGCATTTACCTCTATTTTTTACCACCTCAGAATTCTTTAATTCTTCACAAGTTTTCAGATACCAAACCTTATAATTAACTTTCTTACACCATCTAATAATAGAGTCTATAGCATCAGATATTGGTAAATCCCTTAAATCATGCATTTCAATAAAAAAAGCACATTGGGATACTTTTGCCAGTTCATAAGCACCTTCCATAACCAAAGTTTCAGCACCCTCAACATCAATTTTAACTAAATCTGGTGTAAAATCATAGAATTGCAATAGGTAATCTAAGGTAAGTGTTTTAACCTTTAAGAAAGAATTCAAAGATGCCGCTGTCTCTGCGTGAGAAGCGTACATACTTCCTGCAGCACCTGAACCAACAGTATAAAATTTTATTGTATCATCTAATTTATCACTAATAAATGTATTGAGAAAAGATGCTCTACTGCCAAGATTATTATTTAAAATATTCTTAGCTGCAATTTGAAGCGCTTCTTTATTTGGATCTATTAATACAATTTTACGATCAGGGTTTTGAATAAGTGCTAATAATGAAGTATATCCAATATTACATCCTATATCAAATATGTTTTCATGGTTTTTGGAGAGGTAAAACCACCATGCATCGTCTTGGTCAACCTCAGATCTTATAGTGCCTGAAACAACATTTAAATTGACTCCGCACAAACTAGACTTTACAAAACTTTCATGATTAGTTATTGTATTATTATAAAGCTTTTTTATTGTGCTCTTTAGTTTCATCTAAGAAATTCTTTAATGTAAGTGCAAGTTAGCCATTCTAAGCCATAATAAATAAGAATTGACAATCTTCTTTAAACCTTTATATCTGGGAATAAAATTGAACAAACTTTTTTTGTTGTTCTGTGATACTAAACTCTTTTGAAACTCTTTCTTTCGCAAATTTTCTTACATGCTCTTTTTCTGATTCAGACAGATCAACAACCATTTGTATTTTTTTCATTAGAAGTAAGGGATCTCTCTTAGGAACAACCCAACCGGATTTCCCATTAAGAACATTCTCTGAAAGCCCTTCAGCATCAGAAACTATGCACAAAACACCTAGTGATTGCGCTTCTAAAACAGCATTACAAAAACCTTCTTGAACAC
>CAYYNF010000292.1:0-375 GCA_964472695.1 uncultured Flavobacteriaceae bacterium | reverse complement strand
CTGTATTGTAGATAAATGCTGGAATTAATTAATTCAGATTTAATCTCAGATGGTTTAAGCTGTCCTAGAAAGGATATGTCATCTTGAAGATTATTACGATAAGCTTCATATTTTAAAGCTTCTAACTCAGGACCATTACCAATGATTGAATAGTTGAATTTGATACCCATGTTTTTTAATAGCGCTAAGGCTTGAATTGTATAATTCAAACCTTTTTTCCAATGTAACCTCGCCACTGTAACTATTTGTATAGGTAAGTTTTTGTTATGAGAATAGAAGTGTTCATTTGAGAAAAAGTTAGTGTCAATAGCTGGTGTAATTTTAACAACCATAGCTTCATCATTAAATCCATGCCTGTATAGTAGACTATGAATA
>CAYYNF010000291.1:0-2896 GCA_964472695.1 uncultured Flavobacteriaceae bacterium | reverse complement strand
AGCATGTGGTTTAATGCGATAATACGCGCGTAACCTTACCAGTTCTTGTAAGTTTTGTTGTATCGGTGGAGACATCTATATTTGATACTTTCAGGTGTTGCATGGCCGTCGTCAGCTCGTGTCGTGAGATGTTAGGTTAATTCCTTAGGACGAGCGAAACCCCTAATTGTTTTTTGTTTTTTAGGGTATATTAAACTTAACAATTACTGCTTAATTTAAATTTGAGGAAGGGGGGGATTAAGTCAGGTCTTCATGGCCCTTATGAACTGGGCTACACACGTGCTACAATGGGAAGAACAATAAGTTGCGATGAGGTAATTCAAAGCCAATCTTTAAATCTTTTCTTAGTTCGGATTGGGGGCTGCAACTCGCCCCCATGAAGTTGGAATCACTAGTAATCGCGAATCAGGATGTCGCGGTGAATATGTCACTGGGCCTTGCACACACCGCCCGTCACATCCTGAGAGTTAATTTCGCTTAAAGATTGTGAGTCAATCTTTTTAAGAATTCGAGCTGTGGAAGAGATTCTTTTAAGTTTTCTAATGAAGAAACCTCCTTTTGAGAGAGAGATTAATAATTGGGATGAAGTCGTAACAAGGTAGTCGTAGGGGAACCTGCGTCTGGAAATAGTATTTTAACTTGAGGGAAAGTTACATCTGTTTAGAATTTTTACCCGAACCCATTCCGAATTCGAGAGTTATTATCTAAGCAACCAAACATACTGGAGTATCCGGGAAACATGGTGATAAGGGAATAGTACTCCATTGGGGGAGTAGTCATGTTATAAACATGATAGTGAAAGTTCAAATCTTTCTATTTCCAAACGTTTTTACATAATGACGTAAGTTTTTATTGCATATGATTTTAAAAGCTAAAAAACAAAAAAAAAATCTTCAACATTTTACAATAAATTTTGGGCCGCAACATCCTGCGGCCCACGGTGTTTTAAGGCTTATATTAGAACTTAATGGTGAAGTAGTTCAACGTGCCGATCCCCATATAGGTCTATTACATCGGGGTACTGAGAAATTAATAGAGGCTAAAACTTATATACAAGCTTTACCCTATTTTGATAGGCTAGATTATGTGTCGATGATGTGTCAAGAGCATACTTATTCTTTGGCCGTTGAGAATTTATTACAAACGTCTATACCTAAACGGGCCCAATATATACGTGTAATTTTTGCTGAAATTACACGTATATTAAATCACTTGTTGGCAGTCGGGTGTCATGCTATGGATGTTGGTGCGATGACACCCTTTTTATGGGCGTTTGAAGAGCGTGAAAAATTAATGGAATTTTATGAGCGGGTTAGCGGGGCACGTATGCATGCTAGTTATTTCCGTCCTGGGGGGGTTAGCCAAGATTTAAATCTTGGTCTTCTCAATGATATCTATTCATTTTGCAATCAATTTGTAGGTAGATTAGACGAAATAGAAGAAATGCTTACTTCTAATCCGATATGGAAATTGCGATTAGTCAATATTGGAATAGTTACTGCCCAGCAAGCTATTGATTGGGGTTTTTCCGGGGTTATGTTACGTGGTTCTGGTATTATATGGGATTTACGTAAAAATCAACCTTATGAAATTTATCCCAATTTAAAGTTCGATATACCCGTTGGTGTTAATGGGGATTGTTTCGATAGGTATACTATCAGAATCCAAGAAATGAGGCAATCCTTAAATATTATTCAGCAATGTTTAAACAATATTCCTAGTGGTAGTATTAAAGTGGATGATTCTAAAATTAGTCCACCTTCACGTGCTGAAGTAAAACAAAGTATGGAGGCCTTGATTCATCATTTTAAGCTTTATACGGAGGGTATGATTGTTCCCATTGGTGAAACGTATATAGCAACGGAAGCCCCTAAGGGCGAATTTGGTGTTTATCTTATATCAAATGGAACCAATCGTCCCTATCGTTGCAAAATAAAGGCCCCAGGATTTGCTCACCTGCAAGCCTTAAATATGATGGCATCTTCGCACATGTTGGCAGATGTTGTTACTATTATTGGAACTCAAGATATTGTGTTTGGGGAGGTTGATAGATAATTTTACGATGATCTCAGAAAATGACGCAGAGGTAGCGTGTTCGCTTTGGGAGCGAAAAGTCGTAGGTTCAAATCCTACTTTTCTGAGTTTATTTTTGTAAAGGAAAGCCCTTTGGATTACCTTTTCTTATAATGTTATTAGCATGGAACGGATGCCTTGGAAGGAAAAAGTAGACGTTATACACGAAAGAATTGGGTTAAGTTTGGGTGCTTGTGACCCCAATCTATCTACAAAAGAAAACTTAAGCTATAAAGCTTGCTTTTATCTATTAAAGAAAAAGTAAAAATGTGGAGAAGTGAAACATCTCAGTATCCATTTTCATAAATCAACCGAGAGATCGTTAATAGTGGTGAGCGAACACGATATAAGGGAAATTAAATATAATAAAATTTGAAATTCCATAGAAGGTGCTAGTCCTGTAAAATTTTTTAATTTAATAATATAAACATAGAGCGGGACATGTGTATCTTGCTTGATAATCGGGGGACCACCCTCGGACCTAGGTTTTTTTCTTACCGATAGTGAACAAGTACCGTGAGGGAAAGGTGAAATAGAAGTTTTGACAGTGCAAAGATCCTGAAATTCCATGTTTGAGTCGGAGTTTTTAGTTAACAACGGCATACCTTTTGTATAATGGGCAAGTGAATTTTGATAAAAGGCAAGCTTAAAATTTTATAATTGTAGGCATAGAGAAATCGAGTCATTTAAGGCGTTAAGAGTCTTTTGTTAAATACCCGAAACCGGCTGATCTAAACTTGAGCAGGCTGATATTGTAGTGGCAACATTCTTTGGAGGGCCGAACCCGTGTATGTGGCAAAATACTGGGATGACTTGAGTTTAG
>CAYYNF010000290.1:0-2911 GCA_964472695.1 uncultured Flavobacteriaceae bacterium | reverse complement strand
TTACACAAATCCTGATAGTCCTGATGATATAGATGGAGACGGTGTGTTAGATGAGGTCGAGGTCAAGCTCCCTCAAGACATATCTAATGTTTTCGATAGTGATACCGATAAAAACGGAGTTAATGATGGAGATGAAGATCCTGACTTAGATGGGATACCTAATAAGGAAGATACAAATATTTTGACCCGAAATTCCGAGGATATCACTTTGATATACAAGGGGGCTAGTCTCTCCTTAAATCAGAATCGAGAATACGACATTATTCCTTTTACTGGAGAATCTGAAACTAAGGATTTTGGTTCAGTTATTAATCTTGAATCGAAATTAGGTGATGAAATTACAGCTAAATTGGATGAAGTGCCTTTATCTCCAGTAGACTTCAATATAGGTGATAATACTTCACACTTTAATGCATATGATCTATCTAAGGGGAGTGGTGATAATTTAATTTACAGTCAAAAATTTGCAGAATACTCAATTAGAAATACTGGAGGATTACAAAAAGATGATCTAAATTATTATTTTCTTATAAAAAAGCAACCAGTTTCGATATTGATAAACCCTTCGATCGATATCTTAAATCCCTCTAGTCAGGTCGTCACTTTAGGAGATCCAATATATCGATTAGAAAATATAACGATACCTAAGCAAAGTCGTTTGGGTAACAAATCAATTTACCTGAGACCTGAAATCGGTTTCAGTGAAAGTATCTCATCATTGAGCTATGATTTACAGGTAAAAGATAATGATTCTTCAGGCAATCGTATAAGTAAAGATATCAATGGCTCTGGTGTAGAAATACACATTGTTAATCCTGCAATATCTGGAGAAGTAATATTTCAACAAAATCGTTCTCTTACATTAAGCCTAGGGTTTCCTGAAAGCTTACAATTCGACTCTTATCCTAAGTGGTCAGGTTCATCAAGTTTGGTTAATCCTCTAGATGGAGCTACATATGTTGATTGGCTTGGCTCTGCGTCAATCACAACTCCTGAAGTAATAACCGTTCAAATAACGCCTGAAATATCCAAAGAGGTTTCTATCTACGGACATAAAAAAATCAAAAAAGACCTTAAAATAAGTTTTTTAGATGATAACGCGTTTACTAAGGTTACTAAGAAGTTAAATAAATTAGCTAGTATATCTGGCAAAACAACATCTTCTATAGTTCCTTCAGGAGAAATACGTCTTATAGTTGAAAATGTAGATTGTTACGAAGATCCACACTGCATAGGTGGAAAACTAAAAGCCTCAGGAAAAATCTCTGCTACTATACCTGAAGCGAGCTTTACATTAACAATATACACCAATGTCCCAACTCTTACTGTTCCTATTAAAATTGGATTTAAGGAGTCTGGAGTCAACCTTGCTTTAACAGGAGAATATGATCAAAGTATACAAAATGAAGGAAAGGTTTCAGGATCTTTAACTGCTTCCACTACATTGACCGCATCTGCTGGAGTTGCCCTTGATGCCAAAATAGTTAAAACATCATTAGAGATGGCTTATAATGCAACAGGTGGAGTATCGGCTAATATCACAGGTGATTCAACAGGTGTGTATTATTCAGGTTCATATGGAATTACAAAATCTGAAGTTAGTCTAAGAGGAGTTTTGAGTTCACCATTTACAAGCGGAGGCGCAGTATACGAAGTATTTTCAGCAATAAAGGAAATTGACTTAGGTGTAACTGAAGAGATTCCAAAAACATATATTGAACACTTCCCTCTAATTGAAGAATGATAAAAATAATTGTACTTACCTTATTAGTTTCTAATGTCATTGCAGAAACCTATAATAGACTAACATATATTGAACCGAAACCCCTGCATTTAAAAATCATTGAGTATGAACAACCCATAGAGTTATTATGGCATGAGGTTAAAAGTGGTAATCCGCAAGAATGCCAATTTTTAGAAAATATTCGGCTTAATTATGCTCAGCTTTATAAAAAAAATATAGATTTCGACGAGTATTTTAGTTATTTTGATCCCAAAATCTTTCCACGAGAGAAACTGGAAGTCGACTTCTTAAAAAGTAAAAAGGAGTATAAAAATTTATCAGATTTTCAAAAAAATGAGTTCTTATTCGCTACTAGGAATCAGCAATTATTAGGAGAAGTTCATTTTATTAAGTCGGATTCTTCCTACATGTTTGGTATAAGACGTTATTCTGATCAGAATAACGGTTGGCTAAGTAATAGTGCCATCATGTTTGATACAAATGATGGTATAAAGAATTCACGTTTTTCCCCATTTTTCTTTGATCAAGTAACTTTTCCATGGGCTAGTTTTAATAGGCTAGAGAGAATTATAGAGTCTCAGTACTGTGTTAAATCTAATTTTCTAGATGAAGCCATACCTGTCCACCTCTTATCTGATGGAGGAGTTCTACAAAAGCCTCATACAAATTTACCTTCAGGGTTTGAAGAGATTTTATACCTACAAGAGCATTACATAGAGTTTTTGTTTTCTGAAGAAAACGCATCTGCTACTTTCTATTCTCCTTCCCCTAATATAAGTCCCTCATGGTTTTCCAAATTGATCAATGAGAAGAACCCTGAACAAGATCAAATGAAAATCGTATCAGAGTTATATATTAAAACAGCTTCCGAAGAAGATATATATTATTTAGTTGGTTTTTATAGAGTAAAATATGAAAATGGCGACATTTCTCCAGTCTTATTCAAACGCTATAGAATAGCGAATAAAGGAGCTTCAGATGAAGAAATTATACCAGTCAATAATATTCAATTCTTTAAGAAAGTAGGTCTAGATTGGCATAATTATGAAAAAATTAAGCAGATTTTAGCTGCTAAATTTTTTACAAAGTCTAAAGGAACTTTAGAGCCATTATCTATTCCAAGTCACTCTATACTGAGAACACCCTTAGAAAAGCGAAATAATAGAT
>CAYYNF010000289.1:0-2969 GCA_964472695.1 uncultured Flavobacteriaceae bacterium | reverse complement strand
TCAATGGTAGAGTAATCGGCTTTTAACCGAAAAGTTCTGGGTTCAAGTCCCAGGTAACCCATTTTTAGCAAATTAGAATTAGAAAAAAATAAGGATAATATTATCCCATGAAAATTATTTTGAGGATTCGGCTTTTTGTCTAGAAGGTACAACAATTTTATATTTCTTTCTTTCTTGAGGAGCCGATTGTTCTTTTGGCTTTTCCGGTTCCTCAGCTTTAATAGTTTTAGTGATTGAAACTTTTACTTTATTAAATTCCACATCTACTAAAATATCGACAGCTTCTGTGCTTGGAGTCTCTCTATTTTCATTAGAGCTAGTTTCTTCATCATGATCATTCTGATAACGCAAGTATTCAAGTGAAACTTTATCTTCAACTAATTTAACAAGAGCTCTACGTAGGGGTCTTGCACCATAAACCGGATTAAATCCTTCTTCGATTAGTAAATCTAACATTCGTGGTGTCAAAGATAAAGTAATATCTTTCTCTGTTTTAACTCGTTCTACTAAATCTTTAACCATAATATTTGCAATCTGTGTTATATCAGCCTTCGTTAATTGCTCAAATACAATTATTTCATCAATACGATTTAAAAATTCCGGTTTGAAAAAGGTTTTTAGACTTTCCCCGACCGTATGACAAAGCTGTGCATATTTTGTCAATTTTGTATCTTCGGCCTCTTCTGAAAACCCCATTCCTTGTGATGAAGTTTTATCATTATCTTGGATTGCTTTAGATCCTAAGTTTGATGTCATTATTAAAATCGTATTTTTAAAATCAATAATTCTCCCTTTCGAATCCGTTAATCTACCATCTTCTAAAATTTGAAGCAACAAATTAAAAACATCGGGATGAGCCTTTTCTACTTCATCAAAAAGAACTACAGTATATGGTTTACGACGCACAGCTTCTGTTAATTGACCCCCTTCATTATAACCAATATAGCCAGGAGGTGAACCAATTAATTTAGCTACAGTATGTCGTTCCATATATTCAGACATGTCTAATCGAACCATAGCGTCTTCAGCCCCAAAGAAAAAGGACGCAAGTGTTTTAGTTAATTCTGTTTTTCCTACACCTGTTGGTCCTGAAAAAAAGAAGCTTGCAATCGGACGCTTAAGATTTCTCATTCCAACTCGTGCACGTCGAATTGCTCTGGCAACAGCAGATACAGCAGCTTTTTGTCCGATAACGCGAGTATGCAGCACATTCTCTAATTCAAGTAATCTAGTATTTTCATCTTTTGTTATTTTAGTTACTGGGACTCCCGTCCAAAGAGCCACAATCGCAGCAATATCTTGCGCACCAACTTTCAATCTTTTTAGAACACCCTTTGGCATAGTTGGTTGTACGGCTTGAATAAGAGCGCCCATTTGAGCTCTTAAGCTTAATTCATCATCACGAATTTCTGTTGCTCTTTCAAAACGTTGTTCACGAACAGCTAAATCCTTATCATCTAATATTTTTCGTAATTCCTTTTCCAATATATATACTCCTCTGGGAAGACGGTAATTTACTAATCTAACTCTGGCACTCGCTTCATCAATTAGATCAATTGCCTTATCCGGTAAAAATCGATCAGCAATATACTGTGCCCCTAGATTCGCTGCAGCCTCTAATGCTTCGTCAGTAATTTCCAAGCGATGATGTTGTTCATATCTTAATCTAAGTCCTTTTAAAATAGTAATAGTTTCCTCAATGCTGGGTTCATTTACCCAGACTGGTTGAAAACGACGTTCTAAAGCAGGATCTTTCTCAATATGTTGACGGTATTCATCAATGGTTGTAGCCCCAATACATTGTAACTCCCCTCGTGCCAGAGCTGGTTTTAATATATTTGCTGCATCTAATGCACCTTCAGCTGCCCCAGCACCTATTAAAGTATGAACTTCATCAATTACAATAATAATATTTTTTTGTTCTTTTAATTCTTCAACAATACGTTTCAAACGTTCTTCAAATTCACCTCTATATTTTGTTCCAGCTAATAGCAAAGTAATATCTAGTACAAAAACACGCATTTCATGAAGCTCAGTTGGGACTTCTCGCTGAATTATTCTTTGTGCTAAGCCTTCAGCCACGGCTGTTTTTCCTACCCCTGGTTCACCAATTAAAATTGGATTATTTTTACGGCGTCGAGCTAGGATTTGAATCACTCGCTCGATTTCATTCTGTCTGCCAACTACTGGGTCTAACTTGGCTTTCTCAGCAGCTTCAGTTAAATCTGTTGTATATTCAGTAAGGTTATAAGCAATAAAAGGTTCTTTCTCTAGATCATCAAAAAGAAATAAATCTTTGGTATGGTTTTGATCTTCCTCTCCTCCAACAGTAGCTAACACTTTTGGTGAACTTCCTTCATTATTTGCATTTAATTCGTTTAGTACATAAGCTTTTATTCTTGGTATATTGGCCCCTAAATTTTGTAAGACTTTTGCGCAAATTCCATCTAAATCATTTAATAAGGCAAGAAAAATATGTTCAGTATTAACGTAGCTATGATTTAAATCTTTAGATTGTCTTATAGCAGCTTCAAGAACTTTTTTAGCTCGTGGAGTAAAGGGAATTTCTAGAGCTACGAAACCAGTCCCTTTACCAATTAATCGTTCCACTTCCATTCTTACCTTTCTAAGGGTTATCCCATAATCCCTTACAGCATCGGTAGCAATTCCATTTCCTTCTCCTAATAATCCTAGGAGAATTTGTTCAGTTCCTACAAAGTTGTGTCCCAATCTTCTTGACTCTTCTTGTGACATCATAATTACCTGTAAGGCATTTTCTGTAAATCGTTCAAACATTATATTCCTCCTTTATCTATGGGTTTATTTATAAATGAAAAGTATAAATAAAAATTGTTTATTTCCTTTTCAGACAGAAAATAGTTTCCGGAATGCTGCAGTTTGGGCTATCTTATTAATTTCATACTTATTAAAAGTCTTACATCTTTCGTTTTTCCCATGATATTTTAGTT
>CAYYNF010000288.1:0-3001 GCA_964472695.1 uncultured Flavobacteriaceae bacterium | reverse complement strand
TTGTAACACTGATGCACAAGCATTAGAAAGTAGTGCTATTCCGAATAAAATTCAATTAGGAGCACACTTAACATCAGGTTTAGGGGCAGGAGCAAATCCTGAAGTAGGAGCGCAAGCAGCGGCAGAAAGTATTCAGGAGATTCAGCAAATGTTATCTACTCACACAAAAATGTTGTTTATTACTGCAGGAATGGGTGGAGGAACTGGTACTGGTGCGGCACCAATTATTGCAAAGATTGCTAAGGATATGGATATTTTGGTAGTCGGAATTGTAACGATGCCATTTCAGTTTGAAGGTAGAAGAAGAACAAAACAAGCTCAAGAAGGTATTGACGAATTAAGAAGGCATGTCGATTCGTTAATTGTTATCAATAATAATAAACTTAGAGAGGTTTACGGTAATTTAGGGTTTAAAGCAGGTTTTGGTAAAGCAGATGAAGTATTGGCAACTGCTGCTAAAGGAATTGCTGAAGTAATAACACATCACTATAAACAAAATATCGATTTACATGATGCACGTACAGTATTGTCTAATAGCGGTACAGCAATCATGGGGTCAGCAAAAGAGTCTGGAGAAAATAGAGCTAGAAATGCTATTGTTAAAGCATTAGATTCTCCATTGTTAAATGATAATAAAATTACTGGAGCTAAAAACGTATTATTATTAATCGTTTCTGGTTCAAATGAAGTAACACTTGATGAAATTGGAGAAATCAATGATTTTATTCAAGATGAAGCAGGCTATGATGCCAATATTATCATGGGTATTGGTGAAGATGAAAGTTTAGAGGATGGTATTGCTGTGACTATTGTGGCTACAGGTTTTGCGTCTGAACAACAACATACAATCACGAATACAGAGGTAAAAAAAATTGTTCATACGTTAGAAGATGAGCAAAAAGCAACGTATAATTTTGAGCCTAAAACGATTACAAAGTCTCCAACTATTGAGCAACCTTTAAAAGTTAAAGAAGAGCCAAAAGTAGTACACGTTTTAGAAGAAGATAAACCTGAGTTAGTAAAAACGACAAATGCAATAGCTAGTATTGACGTGGTTTATGAAGAGGTAAAAGCTGAGCAGATTATTGAAGAAGATTTTATTATTACAAACGTTACCAGTTCAGAACCAGTAGTTGAGGAGAAAACTACTATTAATGCTGGAATTCAACAAGATTTATTGTTTGATTTACCAGTAAACGAGTTTGAAGAGGTGAAGCCTGAAAGCGACTTAATTCAAACTACAGAAGCTATTAAAAATATTGAAGTAATAGCAGAAGAGATAAAGCCTCAGAGAGTTGTAGAAAAACGTTTTGTATTAGAGGATTTTGAAGTTCAACCAACTATTGGTAAAAGTTCTACTCCTACAAAATCAAAAGTAGAAGTTGAAGAAGAATTACAGTTTCAAGTAAGAACAAAAACTACACCTGTTGAAGAAGTTGCAGATAGTAAAGAAATATCTCCTTTAGATTTAACAATTTCAGAGTTAGAAAGAAGAGCAAAGGAGCGTCGTGAGAAGATGAAAGGTTTTAATTATAAATTTAACGACCAAGTGAATAAAAATATTGATGAGTTAGAGCGTCAGCCAGCATATAAAAGATTAGGAGTTGAGATAGAAAAAGGGAGTAGTCAAATCAGTAAAACTAAAACAGCTTTAAAAAATAATAATGATGATTTAGGGTTAAGTTCTAATAATTCTTTTTTACACGATAATGTAGATTAACACATAATAAAAAAGATATTAAAAGTTTCTGAGTAATCAGAAACTTTTTTTATACTTACATATCATTATAAATACTGAGAAATGAGTTTGCAAAAAGAGGTAATGGATAAAATGAAAGAAGCAATGAAAGCTAAAGATACAGTAGCTTTAACTGCTTTAAGAGCTTTAAAAAGTGCTTTTATGTTAGCAAAAACGGAAAGTGGAGCTACAGAAGAATTAACTGAAGAGCAAGAAATAAAAATTATTCAAAAGCAAGTTAAACAAAGAAAAGATAGTGCTACTGTTTTTTTAGAGCAAGGGAGACAAGATTTAGCTGAGCCAGAATTAAAAGAAGCAGAGGTTTTATCACAGTTTTTACCAGAAGCTTTGAGCGAAGAAGCTATTTCAACAATAGTTGAGACTGTAATTACTGAAACTGGAGCTCAAGGAATGAAAGATATGGGCAAAGTAATGGGTATTGTTTCTAAGAAAATAGCAGGTCAGGCAGATGGAAAAACTATTTCTACAATTGTAAAGCAAAAATTAGCTTAAATCTTTAAATTTAGGCTCCGTAGTTCAACTGGATAGAATATCAGATTTCGGCTCTGAGGGTTGGGGGTTCGAATCCCTCCGGAGTCACAAACTAATATATAATGAGTAAAAAACAACAACAGTATCATAGAAATAAAAAAGGAGTAGTTTCAAGTAAGAAGAAACCAGTGACGAATACCATTTCTTCAACTTCAAATAGTTCATCAATTGCTAATCCAACGTATTTAATAGATAGAATTATAATATTACTTTATCTTGGAGTTGCTTTTTTGCCACCATTTAGAGCTTTTGATGTTGCTTTTACACAATGGTATTATATAGCTGGGTTGAATTTTTTAGTACTCTTGTATTTTTCAATAAATTATGCAAAATACACTTTCACTATAGATAGTAAAATCATAAAATACTTTTTTATAGGTTCACTGGCCTTTTTAGTGATCTCAAGTGTTTCTATAATAAATGCCATAAATGTATCAGAAAGTTTAATTTTTCTAGGTATGTTAGTTTGTACTTTAATAGCACTTTTTATTTTTTATATTTTATTTAAAGATAGACCTAAAAGCTTATTTCAATTTACAGCTTATGTATTGTTGATGTTTTTAATTATCGAAAGTTATCAGGTAATTGATAATTTTTTAGTTAAAAATGGTGATAAACCAAGAAATATTGATCTTTTTAAAGGCTTAAATCCAACTTATGGGAATAGAAACATTTTAGCCACAAGTTTGGTTATGAAGATGTCTTTTGTGT